>NZ_JAALEF010000238.1:0-8588 GCF_014145245.1 Dietzia sp. B44
ATGAACGCCAGGGACGTCGACGGACCGCTCCCGCCGGTGACCCTGCGTGCGGGTGCCGCCCCGTGGTGCGCCGCGGGCGCGGCCCCACCGTCGCGACGGGTGGGGGACAGGTCGCGGGTGAGCTCGGCCAGGTCGGACTGGAAGAGGGCCCCGTAGGCCTTGGTGGTCCGCTCGTCGAACTCGGCGAGGGTCAGGCGCCCTTCCGAGTAGGACTGCTGGAGGAACCTCGCCGTCGCCTCACGCTCGTGGTCCGAGGCACGGATCGACGGGAGTTCGGGACCGGGATCTGGGCGGGCGTCATCCATGGGACGAGGGTAAGCCCTGACACACCTGTACGGGAGCTGAGTGGGAGGAGCCCGCTTCCCGCGCCCCGGCAGGCACACTGGAGACCATGATCGAGGTACGCAATCTCACCAAACGCTTCGGCGCCGCTACGGCGGTCGAGGACCTGAGCTTCGTGGTGCGGCCGGGCGTCGTCACCGGCTTTCTCGGCCCGAACGGGGCCGGTAAGTCCACCACCATGCGGATGATCGTCGGCCTGGACACCCCCACCTCGGGTGAGGCGCTGATCAACGGCCGGCGCTACCGGGAACTCGAGCGGCCCACCCACACCGTCGGGTGCCTGCTCGACGCGTCCTGGACCCACGCCAACCGGTCCGCGGGCGCACACCTGAAGATGATCGCCGCCGCGGGTGGTCTGCCGGCCACCCGCGTCGACGAGGTGTTGTCGCTGGTCGGTCTGAGCGACGTGGCCGGCCGCAAGGTGGGCGGGTACTCGCTGGGAATGCGCCAGCGACTCGGGCTGGCCACCGCCATGCTCGGCGACCCCGAGGTGCTGCTCTTCGATGAACCGGTCAACGGTCTCGACCCCGAGGGCATCCTCTGGATCCGCCGCTTCATGCACGCCCGCGCCGCCGAGGGCCGGACGGTGCTCGTGTCGAGCCACCTGCTGTCGGAGATGGCACAGACGGCCCAGGACCTCGTCGTCATCGGTCGGGGGGTGCTCCGCGCCCAGACGTCCGTCGAGGAGTTCCTCTCCGCGGCCACGTCCTCCGTCCTCCTCCGGACACCGCACGTCGACGAGTTCACCGCCGCCGCCCGGGAGGAGGGGATCACCGCCACCTTCGACCCCGAGGCCGGAGCGTTCCTCGTCGAGGGGCTGCCCGCCTCCCAGGTCGGTGAGCTCGCAGCCAGCCTGGGGATCACCGTCCACGAACTACACGAGAAGCGGGCGTCGCTCGAGGAGGCCTTCATGGCGCTCACCGATCAGGACGTCGAGTACCACGGTCAGGAGACCACCCGATGAACCTGCTGAAGTCCGAGTGGATCAAGGTCACCACAACCAAGAGCGCCTACTGGCTGTACGGCCTGGGCATCGCCCTCGCCCTCGGCCTGGCCGCGATCATCGGCCAGTTCGAGCAGCCCTCGGCGGGGGACCCGATCGTCGGGGAACCCGGCGGCGGGGGCGACCCGCTGTTCGCGATCCTGGGAGTCGGCGCCTTCACCGTGATCCTCGCGTGGATCGCGGCGATCGTCGCCGTGACCGGCGAGTACCGCTACCACACGAACAAGGCCACCTTCCTCGCCTCTCCGTCGCGGTGGCCTGCGGTGGTGGCCAAGACCGTGCTGTTCACCGTGATGTCGATGGTCGTGACCGCCGTTGCGGTGGTGCTCTCGCTACTGGTGGCGGGGGCCCTGTCCGGACTGGACTCCTGGACCCCGTTCTCAGGGGACGGGCTGACGTACCTCGTACGGTTCCCGGTCTACGCCGCGCTGGGCACGGTCGCCGTGATGGGGCTGGCGTACATCATGCGCAACGCCGCCGGTACGATCTCCTTGTTCCTGGTGTGGACATTGGCTCTCGAGGGCATGGTCTCGCTGATCCCGCGGGTGGGGCAGGACATTGCCGGCTGGATGCCGTTCGCCAACGGTGACTACTGGACCCAGGGTGAGACCGCGCGCGGGTTCATCACGTGGGGCGAGTGGCCGGCCTTCGCGTGGTTCGCGGCGGTCTGCGTGGCGCTGTGGGTCGCAGGACTGGTGATCACCCTGCGCCGGGACGCCTGAGCGGCACCCACGACACGGCCCGGGTGTCGGTACACCCGGGCCGCGTCTCGTCGCGGGCTGGGCCGCGCGCTGGCTGGGCCGACTCGCGGGGGGGTCGGACGCCCTGTGGAAGGTCAGTGCTGACTGATCGGCAGATAGACGCGGGAGCCCTGTTCGGCGAACTCCGCCGATTTCTCCGCCATCCCCGCCTCGATCGCCTCGACCGTCTCCATCCCGTGCTCGGCCGCGTAGTCCCGGATGTCCTGGGAGATCCGCATCGAGCAGAATTTGGGACCGCACATCGAGCAGAAGTGGGCGGTCTTGGCGGGCTCGGCGGGCAGAGTCGCGTCGTGGTACGCCAGCGCGGTGTCCGGGTCGAGCGCCAGGGCGAACTGGTCCCT
The DNA here is from genome assembly GCF_014145245.1 of Dietzia sp. B44. Taxonomy (NCBI): domain Bacteria; kingdom Bacillati; phylum Actinomycetota; class Actinomycetes; order Mycobacteriales; family Dietziaceae; genus Dietzia; species Dietzia sp. B44. The sequence continues at coordinate 2,448 of NZ_JAALEF010000238.1, forward strand.
CCACCGGAACTCGAACCGCGCGGTGCTCAGCGCGTCGTCCCGTCTCTGTGCGCCGGGGTGCCCCTTGGCCAGGTCCGCCGAGTGCGCGGCGATCTTATAGGTGATCACGCCGGTCTTGACGTCGTCGCGATCGGGCAGGCCCAGGTGCTCCTTGGGGGTGACGTAACAGAGCATCGCCGTACCCGCCTCCGCGATCCGCGCGGCGCCGATGGCGGAGGTGATGTGGTCGTAACCCGGTGCGATGTCCGTGGCCAGCGGCCCCAGCGTGTAGAAGGGCGCCTCCTCGCACCACTCCTCCTCGAGCCGCACGTTCTCCACGATCATGTGCATCGGCACGTGCCCGGGGCCCTCGATCATCACCTGGACGCCGTGGCGCTTGGCGATCCCGGTGAGCTCACCCAGCGTGCGGAGCTCGGCGAACTGGGCCTCGTCGTTGGCATCCGCGATCGATCCGGGCCTCAGGCCGTCCCCGAGGGAGAACGTCACGTCATAGCGCGCGAGGATCTCGCAGAGCTCGGTGAAGTGGGTGTAGAGGAACGACTCGCGGTGGTGCGCCAGGCACCACGCCGCCATGATCGAGCCTCCGCGCGAGACGATCCCGGTGACGCGCTTGGCGGCGAGCGGGACGTACCGCAGGAGCACGCCCGCGTGGACGGTCATGTAGTCCACGCCCTGCTCGCACTGCTCGATGACGGTGTCGCGGTAGAGCTCCCAGGTCAGCGCGGTCGGATCGCCGCCCACCTTCTCCAGTGCCTGGTAGATCGGCACGGTCCCCACGGGAACGGGGGAGTTGCGCATGATCCACTCGCGGGTCTCGTGGATGTCCCGCCCGGTGGACAGGTCCATGATGGTGTCCGCGCCCCACCGGGAGGCCCACACCATCTTCTCGACCTCCTCCGCGATCGAGCTGGTGACCGCGGAGTTGCCGATGTTGGCGTTGATCTTGGTCAGGAAGCGCTTGCCGATGATCATCGGCTCGCTCTCCGGGTGGCGGTGATTGGCCGGGATGACGGCGCGGCCGGCCGCCACCTCGGTCCGCACCACCTCGACGTCGATCCCCTCCCTGGCGGCGATGAAGCGCATCTCCGGGGTGATGTGGCCCGCGCGGGCCCAGGCCAGCTGGGTCCGCACCGGCGTGGGGTCCTCCGCCGAGGCGGGCGCGGCCTCCGGGTGGGCCCAGCCGTCGCGGGTGGGCGGCAGTCCTGCGGCGAGGTCGTGGCACTCCCCGGCGTCGGCGTACCCGGTGTACGGACCGGAGGTGTCGTAGACGTCGAACGTCGTGTCGTTGGTCAGTGAGATCCGACGGACGGGCACGCGCAGGGTGCTGTCCTCGGCCCGGACCTCGAGGTAGGACTTGCTGCTGGAATGGATGGGGCCGCAGGTCACGGCCTCGATCGAGGTGGTGTCTGCGCTGGTGGTGGACGTGTTTCTGCCCATGATGTTCACTGCTCCCTACGCCGGCATGACCCGGACAGGTTCAACGGTCGACGACCCGGCTGGCCGTCCTCTCAGCCCGCGCTCCGAAGCGGACTCCCGTGTGGACGAGTATGAAATGGTGCCGGGCGAGCGTACCCCGGCGAGTAGCATCACGTGGGGAACACACCCTGCCGAAGGAGCCCCATGTCCCGAGTAGAGTCACTGGTGTTGGTCCACAACACCGATAGAGACCGGTTCGAACTGTGGGACGGCGAGACGTTCATGGGCCTGGTGGGGTACGAGAAGGACGGCGAGGTCTACATCCTTCTCCACACCGTCATCGAGGAGCACTTCGGTCAGCAGGGCATCGCCCGCCTGCTGGTCAGTCTGGTCCTCACCCGGATGCGTCTGGACGGGAACAAGATCCGGCCGGTGTGCAGCTATGTCCGCCGCTTCCTCATCCGCTTCCCCGAGTACCAACTCCTCGTCGCCCCCCGCTGACCCCGGTGAGGGAGGCGTCCGGGACCACTCCGGTCACCCGCCGGGATCTCGCCCGCCTCCGCCTGGCCTCCCAGCGGCTCGTGGGGGAACGCTGCTCCTCGCCCGCCGAGGCGGTGCGGTGGATGGCGTGCATGCAGGGGCAGGACCTGCCCGGCGTCCTCGCATCGGTCGCCCTGCGCTCCCTCGGTCCGGACGGCGGGCCCGCGACGATCAGCGACGTCCGAGCAACCCTCGCCGACGGGTCCGTCGTCCGTTCGTGGCCCATGCGCGGCACCCTCCACCTCGTGCCCGGTGAGGACCTCGGGTGGATGGTCGGGGTGGCCGCGGGGCGGTCCCGTTCTGCCGCGGTGGGGCGGCTCGCCGCGCTCGGGGTCGACGACGACGGAATCGCCCGCGCTCACAGAATTCTGCTCGAGGAGATCGCCGGGACGCGTGTCCGGACCCGTGCCCAGCTCCAGGATCGCTGGCGGGCGGAGGGAGTGGAGGTTTCTGAGGGCCGCGGCTACCACCTGCTGTACCTCTTCGTCGTCGACGGGCTGGTCAGCCAGGTCGACGGCACGGGGTCCGAAGGGACAGGACCCGGCAACACAGGGCCCGGCAACACAGGGTCCGGCAGCACAGGGTCCGACGGTCCTGTGCACGGTTTCGCCCACCACGATCGGTGGCTGGCAGCGAACGGGGTCGTCCCACGTTCACCCACCCGCGAGCAGGCCGTCGCGGAGTGGCTCGAGAGGTTCCTTCGATCACACGGACCCGCGCGGGCCGAGGACTTCCGACGGTGGACCGGACTGCCCTTGCGAGACGTCCGCCCCGCCCTGGAGGCGGTGTCCGGGCGGCTGGAGGCGGTGTCGTTCGACGGCGCCACCTACTGGATGGACCCGGGCGCGCCTGATCGGCTGGCCGCTGCGGGTCGGTCCGCGGATGCCGTACTCCTGCTCCCGGGCTTCGACGAATACCTGCTCGGCTACGGCGACCGGTCCCACGCGGTTGACTCTGATCACTCCGGATTGATCGTTCCCGGCAACAACGGTGTGTTCCGGAGGACGGTGGTGCACAGGAGCAGAGTGGTCGCCACGTGGAGAACGGTGGGCTCGGGCGGCCGGCGTCGCATCGAGACCGCGCCGTTCGCGACTCTGTCCGGGCGGCAGTCGACGGGGATCGCGCGGGCGTTCCGCAGGCATCCGACCTGACGGCGGCGCGCGCGGCACCGGTCGGATGGGGGCCGTCCGTTCGGGAGGAGGGTGTTTCGGCCGACCTCACTCCGGGGATACGATTCGGTCATGACGAACCCGAGCTACCCCGGTTCCCCCTCCGACTCCCCGTTCGGGGCGGGCCAGTCCCACGGACAGGAGTCCGGCTACTGGCAGGACTCGTCCTACGGTCAGAGCGCACCCTCGTACGGCCAGAACCCCGGCTACGGGGGTCAGGGCACCGGGGCGTTCACCGGCTCCCCCGGGGCCACCCGACCCGGCCCGCCGTCGAACATCGGGTGGGCGGTGGCCTCGCTGCTGTTCTTCTGGCCGCTGTCGTTCGTCGCGATGACCCGCGCCGCGGACGTCTACCCGCTGTGGGCGGCCGGCCACCACGCCGAGGCCGAGGCCGCGAGCGCCTCCGCCAAGAAGCTGGGCCTCATCTCGCTGGCCATCTTCGGGGGACTCGTGGTCCTCTACTTCGTCTTCATCATCGCCATGGTGGGGCTGGCCTCCACCGGGTACTGATCCCCGGCGCGGGTCGCCTCAGCGCAGCCCCAGCCGCGGCGCCTCGATGGCCGGGCACGCGTTCATCACCACGTCGAGACCGGCGTCCGCGGCCCGCCGGGCGGCGTCCTCGTCGATCACGCCCAGCTGCAGCCAGACCGCCTTCGCCCCCCTTGCGATGGCCTCGTCCACTACGCCGCCAGCCAGCTGGGAGTTCACGAAGACGTCCACGACGTCGATCTCCCCCGGCACTGACGCCAGGTCCGGGTAGCCCTGCTGCCCGTGGACCGTCTCGGCCTTCGGATGGACCGGGACGATCTCGTGGCCCAGGTCCCGGACGTAGGCGGCGATCCCGTACGCGGTGCGTCCGGCATTCGAGGACAGGCCCACCACGGCCCACCGCCCGCGATCCGAGAGCAGGCGCGTGATGACGGTCGGATCATTCGTGTGGCTCATACCCTGTGCAATGCGCGGCGTCGCGCGGACATTCCCCGACGGGCCCTGTGCGCGGGATCTTCCTTCGCGGGCTCAGTCAGTCCCCGACGGCGACCTTGCCGCGCCGGACGATCTTCGGGTCAGGGTCGAACACGACCTGCGGGTCCTTCTCCGGGTAGTCGAACTGGTTGAGGAAGTGGCGCATCGCGTTGATGCGCGCCCGCTTCTTGTCGTTGGACTTGATGGTGATCCAGGGTGCCCAGTCGGTGTCGGTACGCCGGAACATCTCCTCCTTGGCGGCGGTGTACTTGTCCCACTTGTCCAGGGACTCCAGGTCCATGGGGGAGAGCTTCCACCGCCGGACCGGGTCCAGTTGACGGATCGCGAACCGGGTCTTCTGCTCCTCCCGGGTGACCGAGAACCAGAACTTGGTCAGTCCGATCCCGGAATCCACGAGCATCTTCTCGAACATGGGCGCCTGCTCCATGAACGTGGAGTACTGGGCGTCGGTGCAGAACCCCATCACCCGCTCGACGCCGGCCCGGTTGTACCAGGACCTGTCGAACATCACGAGCTCGCCGCGGGTGGGCAGATGGCTGATGTAGCGCTGGAAGTACCACTGGTACAGCTCGGTCTCGGTGGGTTTGATCAGCGCTACCACGCGGGCCTGGCGCACGTTGATGTACTCGGTGAACCGCTTGATCGTCCCGCCCTTGCCGGCGGCGTCCCGGCCCTCGAACACGATCACGTGCCGGTGACCCGACTCGGCCTGCCAGTTCTGGAACTTGAGCAGCTCGATCTGCAGCAGGTACTTCTCCACCTCGTACTGATTGCGGTCCAGCCGGTGGTCGTACGGGTAGTTCTCCCGCCACGTGTCCACGGCCCTGCCGTTGATGTCGATGAGGTCGGGGTCCTCACCGTGGTCGTCGCGCACGGTGAAGCCCTCGGCGCGAAGCCGGTCGATGTAGTGACGGAGTTGGAACGTGGACATCTGCGGGAGCTCCTGGTTCTGGGACGAGGTGGCGGTATCAGTCGAGGTCCACGACGACGGGGGCGTGGTCGGAGGCGCCCTTGCCCTTGCGCTCCTCGCGGTCGATGAACGCGCCCGTCACCCGTGCCGCCAACTCCGGTGAGTGCAGCTGGAAGTCGATGCGCATGCCCTGCTTCTTGGGGAAGCGCAGCTGGGTGTAGTCCCAGTAGGTGTAGACGCCGGGGCCCGGGGTGTACTCGCGGGTGACCTCGCGGAAGCCCGCTCCGTCGAAGGCGGCGAAGGCCTGCCGTTCGGGCTCCGAGACGTGGGTCTTGCCGTCGAACACCTCCATGTCCCACACGTCGTCGTCGTGGGGTGCCACGTTCCAGTCGCCCACCAGGGCCACCTGCGCGGCCGGGTCGGCGGCGAGCTCGGCGGAGGCGTGGTCGCGGAGCCGGGCCAGCCACTCCAACTTGTAGGTGTAGTGGGGGTCCGCCAGCTCGCGGCCGTTGGGGACGTAGAGACTGTAGACGCGGACACCGTCACACACCGCCGAGATGGCGCGCGCCTCCGGGTCCTGCGTGACCTCGGGGTCCTTGTGGAAACCGGGCATGTCGTCGAAGCCCAGCCGGACGTCGTCGAGCCCCACCCGCGAGGCCACGGCCACACCGTTCCACTGGCTGAGCCCGTGGTGGGCGACCTGGTACCCCAGCTCCTCGAACGCCTCGTGCGGGAATTGGTCGTCCTTGCACTTGGTCTCCTGCATGGCCAGCACGTCCACGTCCGAGCGTTCCAGCCAGGCCACGACACGGTCCCGTCGAGCTCTGATCGAGTTCACATTCCAGGTGGCCAGGCGCATGGCGAGCAGTCTATTACCCCGGATCGGATCGCGCGGACGGCGGAGCCGAACCTTCGACGACGACGAGGTGGCGCATCGAATGATGCGGGGCCAACCCGAGCTTGGCCCACAGGCCGCGACCGGCCGAGTTGTCCGCGAACACGTGGAGGTGACACTCCTCGGCGCCCAGCGACCGTCCCCACTCGACGAGCGCGCCCGTGACCACCTCGGCGAGCCCGCGGCGGCGGTGGGCGTCGGCGGTCTGCACGCACGACACCGCGACG
>NZ_JAALEF010000021.1:0-3954 GCF_014145245.1 Dietzia sp. B44
CACCGCGCTGACCTACCACGACGCGCCGCGGCGCGCGCACTCCGTGGCGGCCCAGGGCGGGATCAACGCCGCCCGCGCGAGGCGGGTCGACGGCGACTCCCTGCACCGCTTCGTCGCCGACACGGTCAAGGGTGGCGACTTCCGGGGCCGGGAGGCCGAGGCGTTCAGGCTCGGCGAGGAGTCGGTTCGCGTCATCGACCACTTCTCGGGGATCGGCACGCCGTTCGCCCGGGAGTACGGGGGCGTGCTGTCCACGCGGTCGTTCGGCGGAGTGCAGGTCTCACGCACCTACTACTCACGCGGGCAGACCGGTCAGCAACTCCAGATCGCCGGCACCCAGGCCCTCCAGCGGCAGATCCGGGCGGGCACGGTGCGGTTGCACACCCGCCACGAGATGCTCGATCTGATCGTCGACGACGCCGGATGTCACGGGGTCGTGGTCCGCGACCTCGTTACCGGACACCTCCGCGCCGAGACCGCCCACGCCGTGGTGCTGGCGACGGGCGGCTACGGGAACGTCTTCCACGACTCCACGCTCGCGGTGAACTCCAACGCCTCGGCCGTGTGGCGGGCTCACCAGCGGGGGGCGTTGTTCGCCTCGCCGTCGTTCGTCCAGTTCCACCCCACCGCCCTGCCCAAGGACACGACCTGGCAGGCCAAGACCATCCTCATGAGCGAGTCGCTCCGCAACGACGGCCGCATCTGGGTGCCGAGGCACGCGGGCGACGACCGACCGCCGGGCGACATCCCCGATTCCGACCGCGACTTCTTCCTCGAGCGCCGCTACCCGGCCTACGGAAACCTGGTCCCCCGCGACGTGGCGTCACGGGCGATCACGGCGGAGATCCGCGACGGCCGCGGGGTGGGCCCCCGCCACAACTCGGTGTACCTGGACTTCCGGGACTCCCTCGCCCGCGACGGCCGGCAGCGGATCGCCGAGCGGTACGGCAACCTGTTCGACATGTACTCCCACGCCACCGGCGAGGACCCGTACTCCGTCCCGATGCGCATCGCGCCCACCTGTCACTTCACCATGGGCGGGCTCTGGAGCGACTACGACCTCCAGACCTCGATCCCCGGACTGTTCGTCGGCGGCGAATGCGGCTGGGCGTATCACGGCGCCAACCGACTCGGCGCCAACTCGCTGCTCAGCGCCAGTGTGGACGGCTGGTTCACCCTCCCGTACTCGGTGCCGGCGCACCTGGCCGCCCGCCTCGGGGACGATCCACCGGACGACGACGACGAGGTGGTCACCACCGCCGTGGGCCGCGCCCGGGCGCGCGTCGAGGCGCTCCTCGCGGTGGGCGGATCCACCGGGCCCGCCCATTTCCACCGCGCGCTGGGCGAGATCCTCTACGCCGGCTGCGGGGTCACCCGCACCGCCGAGGGGCTGACCGCCGCGATCGGGCGCATCCGCGACCTCCGGGCCCGGTTCTGGTCCGACCTCCGCGTGACCGGGACCGGTGAGCACCTCAACCAGGTGCTCGAACTGGCCGGCCGGACAGCCGACTACCTGGAGCTGGCCGAACTGATGTGCGTCGACGCCCTGGACCGCGACGAATCCTGTGGCGCCCACTTCCGCGACGAACACCGGTCCCCGGGCGGCGAGGCGCTGCGCCGAGACGACCTCTGGCGCTTCGCCTCGGCCTGGGGATCGGCCGGCGACGACCGGGGCGGCCCGCGCACCTTCACCCGCCATGCCGAACCGCTCGACTTCTCCGCGGTCGAGCTCACCACGAGGGACTACCGATGAGATCCACTCGACGAACGACTGCGAGCACCACCCCGTGAGACTCACCCTGCGCGTGTGGAGGCAGGCCGGTCCCGAGGAGTCCGGCGCCTACGTGGAGTACCACGTTCCGGACGCCGAACCGGAGATGAGCCTGCTCGAGCTGCTCGACTCGCTCAACGACCGACTGGTCGACGACGGGGTGGACCCGGTGGCCTTCGATTCCGACTGCCGGGAGGGGATCTGCGGAGCGTGCGGGGTGACCGTCGACGGGCGCGCGCACGGCCCGGCCGAGAACACCCCCTCGTGCCACCAGCGCCTGGACGCCTACTCCGACGGTGACACCCTGCGCATCGAACCGATGCGCGCGGCGGTGTTCCCCGTGATCCGGGACCTGGTGGTGGACCGCTCCGCGCTGGACGGGATAGCCGAGGCCGGGGCCCACGTGTCGCTTCCCGCGGGGACGGCCCCCGACGCCGACCTCACGGCGCAGGGGCACGACGACGCGGAGACCGCACTGGATCTGGCGGCCTGCATCGGCTGCGGTGCGTGCGTGGCGGCCTGCCCCAACGGATCGGCCAATCTCTTCCTGGGTGCGAAGCTGGGGCATCTGGCCCTGATGCCGGTGGCGAGCCGCGAACGCGGGTCCCGGGCACGCGAGATGGTCGACGCCGCGGATCAGGAGTTCGGCTCCTGCTCCCTCTACGGCGAGTGCTCGAGGGTGTGCCCGGCGGGGATTCCGCTGCGTGCGATCGGCATGGTCAACCGGGAGCGCCTCCGCGCGGTCTTCAGGCGCTCGTGACCGGGGTCAGTCCCAAGCGGAGCGGGGCGGTGACGGGCACGGCGAGGTCGCGGCCTGCGAGCCGTCGGAGGGAGTGACGAGAGTGTCGCCGACCAGCTCGACCGCCGGTCTCTAGACGTCGTCCTCCCTGACCGGGCCGCCCTCGCTCTCCCACCGGTCGATCATCTTGACCTTCGTCCGGGTGAACTTGCGCCGCACGCCCACACCCCCGTTCTCGTCCTCTGGGATGAACCGGGCGCCGTAATACGTGAGGGCGTCGGTGAGTGACTGCACTTCCGCGTCGTCGAGGTCGCCCACCCCGCGTTCGTAGTCCCGGATCTTCTGCTGGTCGAGCCCCGACCGTGCGGCGATGACCCCGGTGGAGACCAGACACAGGATCCGGGCCGACCGCGCCAGGCTCGCGTCCATGTGCAGTTCTCGATCAGTCATGGCCCCATGGTGCCTGATCAGCACGGTGGTGGCACGCGATCACCGCATGCGCTGGGAGATCACCTTGGAAATGCCGTCGCCCTGCATCGACACCCCGTAGAGGACGTCGGCGACGTCCATCGTGGGCTTCTGGTGGGTGATCACGATGAGCTGGCTGGTCTCACGGAGTTGTTCGAACAGTCCGATGAGGCGGCGCAGGTTGGTGTCGTCGAGTGCGGCCTCGACCTCGTCCATCACATAGAACGGGCTGGGCCTGGCCTTGAAGATCGCCACCAGCATCGCCACGGCCGTCAGCGATTTCTCGCCACCGGACAGCAACGACAGGCGCTTGACCTTCTTTCCCGGCGGCCGGGCCTCGACCTCGATCCCCGTGGCCAGCATGTCCGTGGGGTCGGTGAGGATCAACCGGCCCTCACCGCCGGGGAACAGCACGGAGAACACGTCGCGGAACTCGCGCTCGACGTCCACCCATGCCTCGGTGAAGATCTGCTCGATCCTCTCGTCCACGTCGTCGATCACCCCCTCGAGGTCGGCGCGGGCCTTCTTGACGTCGTCGAGCTGGGTGGACAGGAACGCGTATCTCTCCTCGAGGGCGGCGAACTCCTCCAGCGCCAGCGGATTGACCTTGCCCAGGGTCGCCAGATCTTTCTGGGCCAGCTTGAGTCGACGCTCCTGCTCGGCACGCAGATACGGCATCGGCGGGGGTGGGGTGACGTCCTCACCGCGCTCGCGGGCCGCCTCGTACTCCTCGATCTCCAGCGCGGACGGCGGAAGCGGCACCTCCGGCCCGTACTCCGCCACCAGGGCCTCGGGCTCGATGCCGTGCCGTTCCAGCACCGCGGACTCGAGCTCGGAGACCTTGACCTCGAGTTGGGCCCGGACGATCTCGTCGCGGTGGGCGGCGTCCCCCAGTCTGGTGACCTCGGCTTCCGCGCCCGCCAGCTCGGTACGGAGCGAGGCCACCCGTGCGGAGGCCTCCGAGCGCGCGGCCGCC
>NZ_JAALEF010000239.1:0-5340 GCF_014145245.1 Dietzia sp. B44
ACGGGGGTGGGCGGCAGGGGGACGGACGGCACGACGCTAGGCGCCCGGGCCCACGTTGCGGGATTCCCGGGTGCGCAGCTGCCGCACGTAGGAGTCGGGGGCACCCGCGCACTCGGCCGCGTCCGCCAACAGTCCGAGGTAGCGCGCCGACGGCAGGCCCCCCTCGAAGGCGTCCATGACGTACAGCCAGACCAGCTCGGTGCCCTCGGGCGCGGTGGGGGAGGGCGAGGCGACCGCGAACTCGGACTCCTGGGCCCCCACCGGGGGGCCGGGGGGGACGGTGGGACGGCGCTCCACCCGGACCCGGATCTTCCGGGCCGGGATCCGGTCCGTGCCCTCCCATCGGTCGAGGGCGCGGGCGTCCTCGTCGGGGACGTCGTAGAGCACCACGAACACCCTCGACTCGGGGTCCTCGACCACGGTGGCCACGGCGCCCTCCCACGTGGGGTCCTCGCCCGCGAAGGTCAGGCGCCAGCCCTCCAGCCAACCGGTTCCGGCGAACGGGGAGTGCGGCGCGCGGGCGTTCATCTGTTCGGGATGCATGTTGGTCCCGTACGCGGCGTAGAGAGGCACGGCGACCAGAGTAGTCCCTCCGCCGGGTGTGGCCCCGGCGTCCTCCGGCCGCGTGCCGCCGGTTCGACTACCGTGTACGGCGGACGCGACGCGGTCCACCACAGTGGCCCGCGGCGCCCGGCCCCGACCCCGTGACCCGTGGAGGACCACCTGTGACCCAGCGCATCATCATCATCGGCGGCGGACCCGCCGGTTACGAGGCCGCGCTGGTGGCCGCGCAGTACGGTGCGGACGTCACGATCGTGGACGCCGAGGGGATCGGCGGCAACTGCGTGCTGACCGACTGCGTGCCGTCCAAGACGTTCATCGCCACCACGGGTGTGCGCACCGACATGCGTCGCGCCGAGGAGATGGGCGTCGAGATGCACTTCGACCCCACCGCGTACCGGCTCGGCCAGGTCAACGGTCGGGTCAAATCCCTGGCCCGCGCCCAGTCCGCCGACATCAGGTCCCAGCTCCAGCGCGAGGGCGTGCGACTGCTCTCGGGGACCGCGCGACTGCACGACTCGCAGCCGGGCATGGCGTCGCACCGCGTCCACGTGTCGCTGGACGGCGGCCGGGAGAAGATCCTCGACGCGGACGTGGTCCTGGTCGCCACCGGGTCCAACCCGCGCATCCTCTCCGGCGCCGAGCCGGACGGGGAGCGGATCCTGACCTGGCGGCAGCTCTACGACCTCACCGAACTCCCCTCCCACCTGGTGGTCGTGGGTTCCGGTGTGACCGGCGCCGAGTTCGTCTCCGCGTTCACCGAGATGGGCGTCAAGGTCACCATGGTGTCCAGCCGCGACCGTGTGCTGCCCCACGAGGACGCCGACGCGGCGCTGGTGCTGGAGGAGGCCCTCAGCGAGCGTGGCGTGTCGCTGGTCAAGCACGCGCGTGCGGACGCGGTCGAACACCACGAGGACGGGATCATCGTCCGACTGGGCGACGGCCGGACCGTCAAGGGTTCGCACGCACTGATGTGCGTCGGTTCGGTTCCCAACACCGGCGACCTCGGGTTGGAGAGCGCCGGCATCGAGGTCCAGCGCAGCGGTCACATCAAGGTCGACCGCGTCTCGCGGACCACCGCCGCCGGCATCTACGCGGCGGGCGACTGCACCGATCTGTTCCCGTTGGCCTCCGTCGCGGCGATGCAGGGCCGGATCGCGATGTACCACGCGCTGGGCGAGGGGGTCAGTCCCATCAAGCTCCGCACCGTGGCCTCGGCGGTGTTCACACGGCCCGAGATCGCCACCGTGGGAATCTCCCACGCGCAGATCGAGAGCGGTGAGGTCCCCGCCCGCGTCGAGGTGTTCCCGCTGGCGGGCAATCCGAGGGCCAAGATGCGCAGTCTGCGCCGCGGTTTCGTCAAGCTGTTCTGCCGCCCCGCCTCGGGTGTGGTCATCGGAGGGGTGATCGTGGCGCCGACCGCCTCCGAGCTCATCCTGCCCGTCTCCGTGGCCGTGCGGAATCAGCTCACCGTGGGTGACCTCGCGGGGTCGTTCTCCGTCTATCCCTCGATGACCGGGTCGATCACCGAGGCCGCCCGGCAGCTCATGCGGCACGACGACCTGGACTGATCCCGGGCCGGTGGACCGGCCTGAGCGCCAGGATAAGTTTAGGCTAAGCTCACACCCGGTGCCCGTGACGCGGCACCGGGACTGTGAGGGAGGAACCGTGATGATGCGACGCCGCCTGGCCGCGATCGCCGCTGCCGGTTCGCTCGTGGTGGGTCTGGCGGCCTGCACCACGGACGGCGCCGGAGACGACTCGGACGCGTTGGTGGTCTACTCGGGCCGCAGCGAGAACCTCGTCGGCCCGCTGCTGGCCCAGATCGAGGAGAACACCGGCATCGACCTGGAGGTGCGGTACGCGAGCACCCCCGAGATGGCGGCGCAGATCGCCGAGGAGGGCGAGGCCAGCCCGGCCGACATCTTCTTCTCCCAGGACGCCGGCGCGCTGGGCGCGTTGTCCAAGGAGGGCCTGCTCACGCGGCTCGACGAGGCGACGGTCGCACAGGTCCCCGCCGAGTACCGGGCCACCGACGGGACGTGGGTCGCCACGAGCCTCCGCGCCCGTGTCCTGGTCTACGACTCCGAGGTGCTCGAGGAGTCCGAGGTGCCGGACACCATCGACGCCCTCACCGAGCCGGAGTGGCGGGGCAAGGTCGGCTACGCCCCCACCAACGCCTCGTTCCAGTCGTTCGTCACCGGGCTGCGGGTCGACCGCGGCGACGAGGCGGCCGAGCAGTGGCTCCGCGACTTCCTGGCCAACGAGCCGAGGACCTACGACAACAACGTGGCCCTCCTCGAGGCCGCCGACACCGGCGAGGTCGAGCTCGGGCTCACCAACCACTACTACTGGTACAACACCGCCCAGGAGAAGGGCGAGGAGAACATGCGGGCCCGGGTCCACTACCTGACCAAGGGCGACCCCGGCGCACTGGTCAACGTGGCCGGCGTCGGCGTGCTGGCCTCCACGGACCGGCCCGAGGACGCCCTGCGCGTGGTGGAGGAACTCCTCGGCGAGCAGGCCCAGCTCTACTTCCTCGAGGAGGACAGCGAGTACCCGGTGGTGCCGGGCATCACCTCGGAGGCCGTCGGCCTGCCCCCCCTCGAGACCCTGGGAGGCCCCGACATCGACCTCGGGGACCTCGACGGGCTCGAGCAGACCCAGCAGATGCTCACGCGCGTGGGCATGATCTGACGGGTCCGTCATAGACGTCCGTTCCCGTCTGCGTGGCGGTCGCCCCCTCCTCGGGGTGGCCGCCACTCTGGCGTGCTCCGCGGCCCTCATCCCGCTGGTCTATCTGATCATCCGGGCGGGGGAACGGGGCCCGGCCTACGCCATCGAGGTGGTCCGGTCCGGTCGGTCAGCCGAACTGCTGGTCAACACGGTCGTGCTGGTGGTCCTGGTCACCGCGGCCAGCGTCGTGGTGGGTGTCGCGCTCGCGTGGTTGACGGTGAGGACGGATCTCCCCGGGGCCCCGGTGGTCGGCGCACTGCTCTGCGTGCCACTGGCGATGCCCTCCTACGTCCTCGGCTACCTGTGGGTCGCGGACTTCCCGCAGTTCCTCGGCCTGCCCGGCTCCGTCATCGTGTTGACGATCTCCTGCTATCCGTACGTCTTCCTCCCCGCGGCCGCGGCGCTGCGGGCCGTGGACCCCGGGCTGGAGGAGGTGGCCCGGACGCTGGGGCGCGGATCGGTCAGGGCCGTACTCGGGGTGACGTTGCGTCAGATCCGGCCCGCGGTCGCCGCGGGGGCGCTGCTGGTGGCGCTGTACACGCTGTCCGACTTCGGGGCCGTGGCCATGCTGCGGTACGAGGCGTTCACCGTCGGGATCTACCACAGCTACCGCGCCTCGTTCGACCGGGTGCCCGCGGCGGTGCTGGCCTGCGTGCTCATCCTGGTGGCGCTGGTGGTGATGGTGGGAGAGCGGCGGGCCCGACGGGGCGAGGTCGCCAGGGTCGGTGCCGGTGTGGACTCCCTTCCCGACCGGGTCCCGCTCGGGCGGTTCAGAACGCCGGCGCTCGTGGTCGTCGGATTCGTCCTGACCGGTGGCGTCCTCGCCCCGCTCGTCGGGCTGGTCCGGTGGGTGCGGGCCGCCGCCGAGGTGGACGTGGCGTGGGGACCGGTCCTCGCGGCGGCGGCCACCACCGCGGGGGTGTCGGGCATCGCCGCGCTCGTGACGATCGTGTTGGCCCTGCCCATCGGCATCCTCGCGGCCCGGTCGAACGGCCCGGTCGCCCGGGCCACCGAGGCGGTCGCCCAGATCGGATTCGCGCTCCCCGGGATCACGGTCGGGTTGGCCGTGGTGTTCGTGGGGATCCGGCTGGTCCCCGGCCTGTACCAGCAGTTGCCGATGCTCGTGTTCGGGTACGTGGTGCTGTTCCTCCCGCTCGCCGTGGGCGTGGTCCGGTCCGCGATCGGCGCGATCCCGACCGCGCTCGAGGACGCCTCGGGAGCGTTGGGCTCCGGCCGGTTCCGGACCTTCCTCCGCGTCGTCGCCCCACTATCGATGCCGGGTGTCCTCGCGGGGGGCAGCCTGGTGTTCCTCAGCGTGGCCAAGGAACTGCCCGCGACCCTTCTCCTGCGCCCCACGGGGACGGAGACACTGGCCTCCGCGATGTGGGCCCACACCGAGGTGGCGGCGTACTCCCAGGCCGCTCCCTATGCCGCGATGCTCGTGGCCGTGGCCGTGATCCCCGCCGCGGTCCTCGGCAGGTCGTTCGGGTGGGGCGCGGGAGGGTCCGGGCGAGGCGTCCCGGCACGGACCGCCATCGCGGCCCGTTCGGAGGAGACACAGGTGGGTGCCACATGACGGTGAGGAAGCGCCCCGGCGGCGTGCTCGAGCTCCGCGGCGTGACCGGTGGGTACGGGGGCACCACCGTCGTCCGGGACCTCGATCTGACAGTGGGCTCCGGTGAGGCGCTGGCCGTTCTCGGTGCGTCCGGGTCGGGCAAGACCACCGTGCTGCGCATGATCGCCGGGCTGCACCCGGTCTCGGCGGGACGCATCCTCGTCGACGGACGCCGCGTGGACCCACTGCCCGCCCAGCACCGCGGGATAGGTCTGGTCCCCCAACAGGGCGCCCTGTTCCCGCACCTGTCCGTGGCCCGGAACGTCGGGTTCGGACTCGTACCGGTCGATCCCGTGGCGCGGTGGCGCAGCCGCGCCGAGCGGGCGGCCCGGGTCCGTGAGGTCCTCGAGTTGGTGGGGCTGGCGGACCGGGCCGACGACCGTCCCTCCCGGCTGTCCGGCGGGCAGCAACAGCGGGTCGCGCTCGCA
>NZ_JAALEF010000240.1:0-1442 GCF_014145245.1 Dietzia sp. B44
AGGACCGGGTCGAGGTGCCACAGCCCGCCCCGCCCGACCCGTGGCGGGATCCCCACGCCCCGGTGGGGTTCGGAACCCCCGCCCTGCAGGCGGCGGACGAGCCCGGACCGGAGGATCTGTCGGGTGCGGACGTGCCCCCGCCGCCGAGGCTCTCACTCTCCGAGGCTCTGTTCGAGCGGCGACTGAGCAGGCAGGCGCTGGCAGGGGCGACCGCCGCCGTCGCCGTCATCGCCCTCGTGGGAGGGGGGATCGGCGCGGTCGTGGCCGATTCCGCCCGCGTCCTCACCACGTCGACGGTCCGCATCGCCGACGCGCCGGCGAACGTCATCCGGCCCGACAACCCGGTCGGTGAGGTGGCGCAACGGGTCCAACCGGCGGTGGTCCACATCCAGGTCTCCACGGCCTCGGCCCGGGGTGAGGGCTCCGGCATCGTCATAGACCCGCAGGGTTACATCGTCACCAACAACCACGTCGTCACCATGGACGGCGCCGCCGACAGGGCGGACATCGACGTCGTCTTCCCGGACGGGTCCAGGGCATCGGCCGAGTTGGTCGGCCGCGACCCGGCGACCGACCTGGCGGTGCTGAAGGTCGACGACGTCCAGAACCTCACCGTCGCGACCCTCGGTGATTCCGATCGGGTGCAGGTGGGCGAACAGGTCGTCGCCATCGGGTCGCCCCTCGGCCTGGCCCGGACGGTCACCGAGGGCATCGTGTCGGCCACCCAGCGGCCGATCGCCCTGGGGGAGTCCACCTCCGACGGGGACGTGGTGATCGACGCCATCCAGACCGACGCGGCCATCAATCCCGGCAACTCGGGTGGTCCGCTCATCGACGCCAGCGGGGCGGTGATCGGGATCAACACCTCCATCTTCACCCAATCCGGTGGGTCGATCGGGCTCGGGTTCGCCATCCCCGTCAACGATGTGCGCGACATCGCCACCTCGCTGATGAGCGAGGGCTCCGTACGTCACGCGACCATCGGCGTGAACGCGCGCAAGGCGGAGAACGGCAACGTGGAGGGTGCGGAGCTGGTCAACGTGCGGGAGGGGTCGCCCGCACAGGAGGCCGGGCTCCGGGAGGGCGACGTGGTGACGAGTGTCGGGGAACGCGGTGTCCGGTCCTCCGACGAGCTCATCGTGGCCGTCCGACGGGCTGGCGCGGACGTCGACGTGCCGGTCGAGGTCATCCGCGACGGTGCACGGATCGAGGTGACCGTCCGACCCGTACTCGCCTGACCCGCTCGGGGCCGGCAGGTCGCCGGCGCCGGTGGCCGGTCGTCCGAGGTCGTGGTGCCGGTCGGTGCCGGGACGACGTATCCTCGGAGGCGATGTTCACTAACGTGGGGTGGTCCGAGCTCCTGGTGCTCGGCGTGATCGCGCTCGTGGTCCTGGGGCCCGAGCGCCTACCCGAGGCCGCCCGCTGGCTGGCCTCGGCGATCC
>NZ_JAALEF010000241.1:0-8262 GCF_014145245.1 Dietzia sp. B44
CCGCGGTTGACGACGAGGCGGGCAAGCCCGGCGAACTGGGCATCAGCGCGGTTCGCGCAACACGTAGCCGACGCCGCGGATGGTGTGGATGAGCCGCGGCTCCCCGGTGTCGATCTTCTTGCGCAGGTACGACACGTAGGACTCGACCACCCCGCCGTCACCGCCGAAGTCGTAGTCCCACACGTGGTCCAGGATGCGCGCCTTGGACAGCACCGTCCCGGAGTTGACCATCAGATATCGCAGGAGAGTGAACTCGGTGGGCGAGAGCGCGACGGCCCGGCCCGCCTTGCGAACCTCGTGACTGTCCTCGTCCAGCTCCAGGTCGGCGAAGGTGAGCCGCGAGCTGCGCTCGGCCCCGGACAGCGTGCCCGCGCGACGCAGGATCGTCCGCAACCTGGCCACCACCTCCTCGAGGCTGAACGGCTTGGTCACGTAGTCGTCGGCCCCCAGGGTCAGCCCGGCGACCCGGTCGGCCACGGCGTCCCGCGCGGTGAGGAACAGCACCGGGGCGTCGCAGCCGTCCGCGCGCAGCCGCTTGACCGCGTCGAAACCGTCCATGACCGGCATCATCACATCCAGGATCACCGCGTCGGGCCGGAAGCGGCGGGCCTTGTCGATCGCCTCGGCGCCGGTGCGGGCGGTCTCGACCTCGAACCCCTGGAACCGCAGTGAGACCGACAGCAACTCGACGATGTTCTCCTCGTCGTCGACCACCAGCACCCGGGCCTCGGGCCGGGCGTCGGGGGCGTTGCTCGCTTTGGCGTTCACGTGCACAGTATGCCGAGGGATCGTGGCGATTCCCCGGCAGCTCGCTGGCAGGTGGCTGGGAGCCGCGGTCGCTGGCACCTGCACGGGCGGCCCAGCGGGTGGATGAAATCGTGGCGCGGCAGCGGAACTCGTCGTCGTAGTCACGGTTCTGGCCGT
This sequence comes from Dietzia sp. B44, assembly GCF_014145245.1. Taxonomy (NCBI): domain Bacteria; kingdom Bacillati; phylum Actinomycetota; class Actinomycetes; order Mycobacteriales; family Dietziaceae; genus Dietzia; species Dietzia sp. B44. Next base: position 925 of record NZ_JAALEF010000241.1, read on the forward strand.
GTACCTGGCTCTGGTCGTGGTCTTACTTCGCGCTCGGGAACCCCGCTTGACCTGGGCTGCCCTGCGGAGGGGGTACAGGGCACCGGAGGGCAGCTCACTTTTCGGAGCGGTTCCGGGAGGAACCGACGACCGCCCGCGCCCCGCTGGGGCAGCATGAGGGGATGACGAAGCCGTCCAATACCCCTGCTATCGCCTCCGCCACCGGCCGGTCGTGGAACGAGTGGGTCGAGATGCTCGAGCAGGCCGGCGCGCGGGAGATGGTGCATTCGGCGATCGCGAAGGTAGCCCTGGGGATGATGCCGGAGTCGGTCGAGCGCGCCGAGTGGTGGGCCCAGGGCACGGCCATCGCCTACGAGCAGCATGCCGGCCTGCGGGTACCGGGCCAGTCCTGCACCGGCGACTTCCAGTTGTCGACCTCGCGGACCGTCACCGGGGACATGGACGCGGCGCTGCGGGCGTGGGTGGAGCTCGCCGGAGACCGGAAGGAATTCGGCGGCGTGGAGGTCGAGTCTCCCCCCGCCACCTCGAGCAGCGAGAAGTGGCGCTACTGGCGGGTCCCGCTGTCCGACGGCACGCGCGTGGCCCTGAACTTCAGCGAGAAGAAGAACGGCAAGTCCTCGGTGGGGCTGACGCACACCAAGCTCGACTCGGCCGAGGCGATCGAGTATTGGAAGCCCGTCTGGAAGGACCTGCTCGCGCAGCTCTGACTGGCTCGTGGTCGGTCAGGGCGCTCGAGCTGAATGCTCGAGATGAGCCCCTCCGCCAGCCCCGGCCCGGACGGCCCACCGAGCAGTTGAATGCCCGGTGGCGACCGGAACTCATCGTCGTCGTCGCACTCTCCCAGCTCAGAGGCGCGACCACCTCCGTGCCCTGCAACCGGGTTGCAGGGCACCCCAGCTCACGCGGGTGATGTCGAGGACAAACCTGGTCCGCCGCCCGGAGCAGCGAGTAGCACGGCCACGAGGACAGCCGGCCCAGTTGGTCGCCAGAATGCGCGAGAGTCCGCGCGGGGAGCTGCGAGATGTCAAGCAATCACAGCGTGATGTCGACCAACCACAGCAGGCCGGGGCGGTGCGGGGCAGGGCGGGGCAGTGTGGGGGTTAGTTCAGCCCGGCGTAGGAGTGCAGGCCCGAGACCACGATGTTGATGAAGAAGAGGTTGAACGCCAACACCACGAAACCCGCGATGTTGATCCACGCCGCCTTCTTGGGGCCCCAGCCGCTGGTCGCGCGGGCGTGGAGGTACCCGGCGTAGAGGACCCAGGAGATGAACGACGCGGTCTCCTTGGGATCCCAGCCCCAGAAGCGGCCCCACGCGCTCTCCGCCCAGACCGCCCCGAGCAGGATGCCCACGCTGTAGATCGGGAAGCCGATCACCGTGGTGCGGTACGCCAACCGGTCCAGGGTTTCGGCGGCGGGCAGCGGCCGGGTCAGTCGCGTGGCCCACCCCTTCTCCTGACCCTGGGGTTGCCACACGCGCAGCAGGTACATGATCGACACGACGCCCGGGATGAGCAGGATGCCCGAGCCCAGCGAGATGATCGACACGTGGATCGGCAGCCAGTACGAGCGCAGTGCGGGCACCACCGGGGCGGCCTCGGAGTACAGATGGGTCCCGCCGAAGAACAGCAGCAGCAACACCGGGGCGAGGACGAACGGCCACGCCACCTGCAACGCGGGCTTGCGCAGGAACACCAGTCCCGTGCCCACCGCGAGAACGGTGGTGGCCAGGATGAACTCGTACATGTTGCCCAAGGGGAAACGGTCGGTCGCCACACCGCGGAGCACCAGCGAGGACGCACTGAACACGAAGGCGATCGTGACGAACAGTTGCGCGATACGCGCCCAGCGCACGTTGCCCGCGGACGCGCGGTCCTCGTCGCCGGTATCGGTGAGAGACGTGGACTCGGTGAGTCCCGGCCCGCCGGCTCCGGCGAGCTGCCTCGGCGAGACCTTCTCCACCCGGAAGCCGGCGTAGTAGATCAGCGAGGCGATCAGCGCCAGGACATAGATGGCGAACGACGTGCGGAACGCCAGGTCGCTGTAGGTCGAGAGCGTCTCGTCGATGGGCAGGCCCTGTGCGAGTATCAGAGAGTTCACCGGGTGTCGTCCTTCCGCGGAGCGTCGCCGGCGGTGCCGCGACTGGTTGCAGTGTGTCCCGAGTCGGGCTCCTCGGGCAAGACAGGTGTGACGGCCGCCGCTGCGACGAGCCGGTCCCGGAGCTCGTCGAACTCCGATCCCCAGCCCATCCGGTCCGTCCGGGCGAGGCCCCCCAGGTCGACACGGGTCACCTCGTCGTCGTCGACGGTCACGCGCGCCCAGATGCGGCGGCGCCGCACCATCAGGCTGAGGATCAGTCCGGCCATCATCACCGCGGCCGAGACACCCACCCAGATCTGCGTGGGGTCCTCGGAGACCTGGATGTTGATGAACTCCTCGGCGCCGTCGAACCGGACCTCGGTGCCGTCGGGGAGGGTGGTGGATTCGCCGGGGAAGAGGTTGACGCGCGCCTGCCGCTCGAGGGCGCCGGTCTCGATGAGGTCGGATTCCAGCGAGAAGACTGACTGCGGGCGGCCGGTGTCGAGCCCGGCGTCGCCCTGGTAGACGTCGATCGCCACCGCCGGGTCGTCCATCCGCGGGAAGCGCGAGCTCAGAATGGTGCCGTCGAACGACGCCGTGGGCGCGAACAGGCCCTGCACGGCGATCTGCTGCGTGCGCCGCTCCATCAGGTCCGGGTACAGGCCGGCCGGCGGGTCGAAGCGCATGATGCCCGACGACAAGAACGTCTGCAGCTCGGTGGGCTGCCAGTGCTGAGTGTCCGTGCGGGTCTCGCCATTGGGGAACGTGACGGTGAAGGTGGGCGCGAAGCCGTGGCCCTGCAGGTAGACGCGGGTCGACCCGACGCGCAGAGGGTGGTTGACCCGCATCTCGTACGGCTCCCACGTCTGCGGATCAGTGGTCGCGACCTCCTCGGTGAACCGCACGTTGGAGGTGAACATCTCGGCCTGGCCGTTGGGCAGGTAGTCGGCGCGGAAGTCCTCGATCTTGACGCAGAACTGCTCGAGATCCGTGCCGTCGACCAGGAGTCCCGCGCGGAACGTGTCATACGCGCTGGGGGTGGTGTTGCAGAAGGCCGGCGATTCGGCGTTGGCGATGATCACCCGCATGCCCTCGGCGTAGACGAACTTGCCGGCCGCGAAGGTGATCAGCAGGGCGAGCAGGGCGAAGTGGAAGACGATGTTGCCCACCTCGCGCGTGTAGCCGCGCTCGGAGGAGAGCTCGATGGTGCCGGGGACGCGGCCGTCGCCGTCGTTCCGCCGAACCCGCCAGCCCTTGAGCTGGGCCTTGACCTGGTCGGCGGCCTGCTCGGGTGAGGCCGTGGTGCGGTACGCGGCGTGATGGGGCAGGCGCGAGAGGTTGCGGGGAGTGAGCGGCGGGGGCGTGCGCAGCTGCCGGACCAACTCGAAGCAGCGCGGGGTGAGGCAGCCGATCAGCGAGATGAACAGCAGGACGTAGATGGCGGTGAACCACCAGCTGGAGAACACGTCGAACAGCTGCAGGCGGTCGTAGAACTCGCCCAGCCAGCCGTTCTCGGCGATGTAGTCGTTGACGTTGCCCTCATTGAGGCTGCGCTGGGGCAGGAGCGCGCCCGGGATCGCCGCCACGGCGAGCAGGAACAACAGGATCAACGCCGTGCGCATGGCGGTGAGGGTGCGCCATGAGTTGCGCAGGAATGCGGTTGTGGTGCCCAGCGTGGAGCGGGCGGCGGCGGTTCTGGGCTCTGGCATGGGGTCCATCTGCGGTTCGCGGCGCGCCGACCTGTCGCGGCGCCGGTTTGGACCCAGACTAGTCGGGGGCTCCTGAGCGGTTTCTGTGAGGGCTCGGCCCGCCTGAACGACCCACGGGACAAGAACGTGTTCTACCCTCGGGACATGGACCTCCAGGGGTCAGACGAGAGGAGGGGCGATGCCGACCATGCACCCCTGTGAACCGGTGGACGTCGAGTACACCGACACCGCCCGGTTCCGCTTCACCAACAGCGTGGCGATCCCCGCCACGCCGCGACAGCTGTTCGAGATCTTCGTCGACGCCGACTCGTGGCCGCGCTGGGCGGGCGTGATCACCAAGGTGGTCTGGACCAGCGAACCCCCGTACGGCGTGGGCACCACCCGCACCGTCCACATGCTCGGCGGCCTGGTCGGCGAGGAGGAGTTCCTGGCGTGGGAGCCGGAGCGCCGGATGGCATTCCGGTTCAACGCCAGCTCCACCAAGGGGATCCACGCCTTCGCCGAGGCCTACGACATCGTGCCCACCGAGGGCGGCTGCCGACTCACGTGGACCCTGGCGATGCACGGCAACGCGGCGACCAACCTCTCGCTCACTGCGGTCCGGCCGGTGATGAACCTGCTGTTCCGCCGCTTCCTGCGGCGACTCAGCGCCCTGGCGGCCGAGAGGTACCCGAGCTAGTCAACAGCAGGCGCAGTCGCCGCGTCATGTCGTCGACCAGCGCCTCCGGATCCTCGGCCCGCTCCGAGCGCACCCACTCGGACAGCCACACCTGGAGGGCAGAGATCGCCATCCCCGCAGCGATGCGGGGATCAAGGCCGGCGAGCTCCCCCCGATCCGCCGCGGCCTGCATCCCGGCGGCGATCACCTCGAGGCCAGAGCTCCACACCGTGCGCTGGATCCCGTGGGCGCCCTCCACGCTGCTCGCCCATCCCCCACCGGCCCGGAGATTCATCTCGAGATAGGCGGGGTGCGCCGCCAGGAAGAGGAAGACCCGACGCAGTCCGGTGAGCAGGCGCTCGAGTCCCGGCTCCCCGGCGTCGGCCTCGCGCACCGCCTCCAGCAGGGCGTCCATCCGCGTGCGGTGCAGGGCGTCCCAGATCTCCGCCTTGCCGGAGAAGGACTTGTACACGGTGGCCAGCGACAACCCGGCGGTGGCCGCGATCGCGTTCATCGGCGTGGCGGCGAACCCGGCCTTGCCGAACTCGCGCTCCGCGGCGCGGAGGATCTGTCGGCGGTAGCCGTGGAGCTTCTCCTCACGGTCGCCGGTCCTCGTCGTCGTCGTCGTAATCCCTGTGGCCTCCACGGCTCGATGCTACCTTCGCAGAATCGCCATTCTGTTTTTGTGGATGGCGGTTGCCACCTCCTGCCGGTTCGAGCCGAGAACGGAGTCCGCCGATGCCCAAGCCCCCGCTCCCCATGAAGCCGACCGGGTGGTTCCAGGTGGCGTGGTCCGCCGAGGTCCCGGTCGGGCACGTCCATCGGGTCACCGCGTTCGGGGAGGACCTGGTGACCTGGCGGAGCCGATCCGGCCGGGCCACCGTCATGGACGCGTACTGCAAACACCTCGGCGCCCATCTCGGCCACGGCGGCACCGTGGTCGACGAGACCATCCAGTGCCCCTTCCACGGCTGGCAGTGGAACCCGGACGGGCGCAACACCGCCATCCCTTACGCGGACCGCCCGAACCTCGGCCGCAAGATCAGGACGTACCCGGTGGTCGAGCGGAACGAGTCGATCTACCTCTGGCACGACCTCGAGGGGCGCGAGCCGTACTTCGACGTGCCCGACGTCTTCACCAGCTGGGACGACGGCACGCGCGCCGAGGACTACCACCCGTGCCACCCGCGGACCACGCTCGTCGAGGAGCGGCTCCACCTCCATCCGCAGTACGTCCTGGAGAACGGGGTCGACTTCGCGCACTTCGAGTTCGTCCACAAAGTGCCGATCATCCCGGTCTTCACCAGGCAGGACTTCGACCAGCCCGTCTCCTACGTCGACTTCACGATCGCGTTCGAGGGCTCACCGGGGTCGATCGAGGAGGTCGACAGCGGGGTCGAGGCCATCAACGGCGGGCTGGGAGTGGCCGTCACCCGGAGCCACGGGATGGTCGACAACCGCACCGCGACCTGCGTCACCCCCGTCGACGACGAGACCTGCGACGTCCGGTTCTCCGTCTGGATCCGTCGGCGGCCGGACCTGGGTGACGACGAGTCCGCCGATCGCGCGGCCAGGCACGGCCGCGGCGTGATCGAGCAGTTCGAGGCCGACCTCGCCATCTGGAGACACCAGAAGTACTCCGACCCCGCCGCACTCGCTCCCGGGGAATACGAGGGGTTCACCGCCCTGCGGACATGGGCCACCCAGTTCTATCCCGACCATTCGCTCCTCGAAAGGTGACACCTCAGATGACCAGCAGCACCAGTGAGCCCGCCCGCGTGTTCCAGGTCGCCACCGGCAACGTCGGCAGCGAGATGATCAGGCGGATCGGCAGCCACCCGGATCTGGAACTCGTGGGCGTCCACTGCTACACGCCCGAGAAAGTCGGCCGGGACGTGGGCGAGCTCGCCGGCATCGCGCCCGTCGGGATTCTCGCGACCGGCACCGTCGAGGAGATCATCGCCACACGTCCGGACGTCCTCACGTTTCACGGTGTCTTCCCGGACGAGGAGCTCTACCTGAAGGTCCTCGAGGCCGGCATCAACGTCGTCACCACAGCGGACTGGATCACCGGCCATCACCGCGACCTCAACCATCCGCACCCGTCCGGCCGGTCGTGGCGGGAGATCCTGGACGAGGCCGCGAAGTCCGGTGGGGCCACCTTCTACGGAACCGGCATGAACCCGGGCCTCAACCAGATCCTCGGCCTGGTCGCCTCGGCCGACGTGGCCGACATCGAGAACGTCACCACGATCGAGTCCGTCGACGTGTCCTGTCACCACTCCGCCGACACCTGGACGGAGGTCGGCTACGGCAGGCCCGTCGACGATCCCGCGCTGCCGGGGATGCTGCGCAAGTACACCGAGGTGTTCGCGGACTCGGTGTACATGATGGCCGACGCGTTCGACCTCGAGCTGGACGAGGTGGTGTTCGACTGCGAACTGGGCGCCTGCACCGAGGACGTCGACCTGGGCTGGTACCGGCTACCAAAAGGGTCTCTCGGCGGGAGCTACATCAAGTACCTGGGGATGGTCGACGGGGTCTCGCGGATCGAGACCCACCTCGAGTGGCAGATGACCCCGCTCACCGAGCCCAAGTGGGACATCAAGGGGTGCTACATCACGATGATCACGGGCGATCCGCAGATCTACAACAAGCACATGATCTTCCCCGCCCCCGGCGTCGACCTGTCCGATCCCGAGGACTTCGCGTCCATCGGCATGACCGTGACCGGGCTGCCCGCGCTCAACTCGATCAGGTCGGTCATCGCCGCGCCCGCCGGGGTGGTCACCAGCGCAGATCTGTCGCTGCGGACGTTCGCCGGCAGGTTCGCGAGGTAGCGGGCCACCGGGCTCGGCGGCGGTGGCTCCCTCGGCGGCGGCGGCTCGGCGGC
>NZ_JAALEF010000242.1:0-3270 GCF_014145245.1 Dietzia sp. B44
CCCGGCGCAGCGCGCGCCGCATGGCCGAGGGCGTGGGCTCGGGATCGACGGGCGTCAGGGCGAGATCCATGTCCGTGATGATGCCCCACCGGGGCCGGGAGGTGGAGGGCCGGTGCTGCGTGGGAGGTCACGGGCGTGCGGAACGGGACCGCGCATTAGTCTGGGCGGCATGCCCGATCCCGCCCGTCCCCTGCGCAGCAACGGCGATCCCCTGGTGTCCGCACCCCCCCGTGGCGCCGGTGGCGCCCACGCCCTGCGCGAGCCGGCTCCGGCGACCGCCACCGAGGACGTCCCCGACTCCGGGGAGGGTCTGCTGACGTCCAACCGGGTTCTCGTCACGGCTCCGCGTCACCGGATCTCCCCCCGCACGCCGGTGTTGTGGGTGATCGAGGGGATCTGGTCGTGGGCGATCCTCGCCGCCCTGCAGGTCGGGTGGTACTTCTGGGGCGACAACGTGATGGGGTTCTGGAACTGGGTCGCGCTGGCCGCGACCGTCCCGTTCGCGTTCATGTCGATCGTGGTGGCGCCGTGGTGGCGCTACATCGTGGCCCGCTGGGACGTCTCGGACACCGCGGTGTGCTCGCGCAAGGGCTGGTGGACCACCCAGTTCCGGATCGCCCCGCTGGCCCGCCTCCAGACGGTGTACACCACCCGCAACCTGTTCGAGCGCTGGTTCGGCCTGGCCACGGTCCACGCCTCCACCGCCTCCGCCCAGGGCACGGTCGAGATCAGGGGGCTGACCCTCGCTGATGCCGAGGCCCTGGCCCAGCACCTCATCGCCATCGCCAACCTGGACTCGGAGGACGGGACGTGAGCGGACCGGGCGCCGCGACCGGGGTGACGGCGGGTCCGGACGACGACGACGAGGCCGGCTCCTCCGTCGACACCGCGCGGGACCCGGGTTCCGACCCGACGGAGGAGGACACCGCGGCCGATCGGACCGACGAGGCCGGACAGGTCGACCCGGAGGCCCCGTGGGAGCGGTTGTCCTGGCGGATGCTGCTGGTGGATCCCCTGGGGATGCTCACCCGGTTGCTCCCGCTGTTCCTCATCTCCCTGTGGCTGGGCTCGAACCGCAACAACTACTGGTTCGAGATCGGCGTCATCTCACTGATCGTCCTCGGCAGTCTGCTGCGGTGGCTGTCCACGAGCTATCAGGTCGGCCGGACCCACATCATCCTGAGGAAGGGCTTCTTCAGCCGCAACGTGGTCACGGTGTCGCGCCAGCGGATCCGCAGCGTGGACACCGAATCGGATCTGTTCCACCGGGTCATGCGGGTGTCGATCGTCGAGGTCGGCACCGGCCGCGCGGACTCCGGGAAGTCGGACGCCGAGCGGTTCCGGCTCAACGCCATCGACACGGCCCAGGTCGAGCCGCTGCGCGACGAGTTGCTCGAGCACCGGCGTGCCCTGGACCCGACGCTCAGCGAGGAGGACGAGGAGCAGTGGGGGTCGAAGTACGGTGAGGACATCTCCCAGTGGCGCGTCACGTGGGCAAGGTTCGCGCCGTTCTCCTTCATCGGGTTCGGCGTGCTCCTGTCACTGTGGCTCATCACCTGGCAGATGGGCGACATGCACGACCGCGTCATGGACCTCGCGGTGGTCGAGGCGGCCGTCTCGTGGCTCGATTCCCTCGGACAACCGTGGACCCTGGTCGGCGAGGCCGTCGCGATCTGGATGGTGGCCGGCGTCCTGGCGATCATCACGTACGCGATCCGCTACGGGAAGTACGCACTCACCGACCGTGGGCAGTTGCTCTACGTCCAGAACGGCATCCTGCGCCGCAAGCACCAGGCGTTGGACAAGGCGAGGCTCCGCGGGGTCGAGATCCGTCTGCCCGTGTACCTCCGGCTCCTGGGCGGCGGCCGGCTCGAGCCCATCATGACGGGGACCAAGAAGGGTGCCGCCGCGTCGACCCTGCTGCCGCAGGCACCCATCAAGGACGTCCGCCGGGTGGCGATCCGCATCCTCGGCGACCCGACCCCCGTCACCGTGCCTCTGCGACGTCACCCGTGGAAGGCCGCCCGGCGGCGGATCACCCGCGGACTCATGCCGTTCTGGATCGTGGCCGGTCTCATCGTCCTGGTCCGGATCGACTCCGGTCCCTCGGCCGACATCTGGGTGCGGTGGGCGATCCCGGCGGCCCTCGTGTTCTTCCTCGCGTTGTCGGTCGACCGGATCAGGATGCTCGGCCACGCACTGCTGCCCGACATGCTGGTGACCTCGCACGGGTCGTGGACCGCCAAGCGGACGGTGCTCGAGGCGGACGGGATCATCGGATGGACGGTGACCCAGTCGGTGTTCCAGCGCTCGGCCGGGGTCGCCACCGTCTCCGCGGCCACCCCGGCGGGCAACGGCGTCTACTCGGTGATGGACATGGACGCCGACGAGGCGTGGGCTCTGGCCGAGGCGCTGACCCCGGGGATCACGGACGTCTGGAACCACGAGGGTGACCCCGACGTGCGTTCCTCACCCTCGATGGGTATCCGGGCGCAGTGATCGACCCAGGGTCGCGACCCACAGCGGGATGAGACCGCCCACCAGCAGCAGCGCCAGGCCCCGCAACCCGATCGGGACCGGCATGTCCCCGCCGGGACCCAGGTTGAGCGCCACCAGGGTGAGGATCCAGATCAGGGCCGGGAACACGGCCACGATCGCGCGTTCGGACCAGGCGGAGGCCACCCGCACCAGGAACAGCGACCACGCGCCGGCCACCAGGATGGTGAACGGGGCCGGGACCGGGCCGACATACGCGGTCAACCAGGCGACGGTGAGGACACAGCTGGTCGCGGCCCCCACCGCGAGCATCAGCAGCGCCACGCCGAGCTCCACGGCCGAGGTGGTGCGCGCGACGGCGGTCCGGCGGGTCACCGGGACTCCCCCACGAGTCCGTCGAGAAGGTGTGCGGTGCCGGGCGGGCACTTGACGTAGGGGCCGTCGGGGTCGACGAGGTCGTGGGCGATGTACCACTCGACCTCCGAGACCGGCTGCAGCACCCCGTTGGTCAGTGCGAGGAACCACGGATCGTCGTCCGTGCCGGGCACCAGTTCCAGCTGGGTCGCGTGCCCGGTCAGTGCCTCCAACTTGGCCGCATAGGTCGCGTCGTCGAGCGGCACCCGGTGGGTGAGTCGGGAGTCCGGCACCGAGGGAAGCTCGGACTCCCCCGCGTGCCGCAGGTGGCCGGGTGGCGCGGGGTGCCGTCGCGAGACGTCCGACCGGGCGGTCACCGTCCACGCCATCCGCCGGGGCCGGTGGCCGGCCTCGTCGAGA
>NZ_JAALEF010000243.1:0-1676 GCF_014145245.1 Dietzia sp. B44
GCACGCGAATGGCGGGCCGGCACGCGTGCCGACCCGCCAACTCACTGCGGTTCCATCGAGAGATCCGGGTACCAGGCGTCCTGTGGTCCGCCGTGTGGCCGGTCCGGGACAACCGTCGGTGACGGCTGGCGCGGACCCACGGCTGGTGTGCCTCTCGGGCGTTATCCGTCGCGTGGGTTCCGGAGTATCGATGACGGTGGCTCGGACGGGGAACCGTGACTTCTCTTCCGTCACCGTCCTGGCGTCGTCGTCACCGTGCCCTGAGCATGCCGCGCGGACAGGCGCCCCGGCGATGGGGGGATCCCACAAGGAACCCGGGGACTTGCGGGTGGTTCCCGCCATCGCGTCCCGCCGTGTCGGCGGCGCACGATGAGGAGTTGGGGCCGAACGAGGGCGGGTCGGGTGACCGGTCCCGGCGGACGAGTCGGGCGACCGGGTTCAGTGGTCTCGCCGCGCGGAGCGGGCGAAGGAGAAGGCCGCCGCCCCCACCGCGAGCGCGATCGCCCCGACGCCGATGATCGGCCCGGTCGCGCGTTCCAGCGTCGGGAGCAACGGGGTGGGGTTGGAGAAGGTGAGGATGGGCCACCCGCGCTCCAGGGCCTCGCGGCGCAGCGCCCGGTCCGGGTTGATCACCGTCGGATGCCCGACCTCCTCGAGCATCGGCAGGTCGGTGGAGGAGTCGGAGTAGGCGTACGAGGCCTCCAGGTCGTAGCCGTAGCGCCGGGCGAACGCCCGGATCGCCTCGGCTTTGCCCGGTCCCTGGCAGTAGAACTCGATGGACCCGCCGTACCGCCCGTCGGCGTCGCGGTTCATGCGGGTGCCGGCGTAGTGGTCCACGCCGAGCATCCGGGCGATCGGCGCCACCAGTTCCTCACCGGAGGCGGACACGATCACCAGGTCGTGCCCGAGCGCCCGGTGCTCGGCGAGCAGTTCCTGCGCCTCGGCGTACACGGTCGGCGAGACGGTCTCCGTGAGTCCTTCGGTGACGATGCGCTCGACCTTCTCGGGCTCCCACCCCTTGGTGGCCGTGGCCATGGCCTGGCGCACCTTCTGCATCTGGTCGTCGTCGGCGTCGGAGAGGCTGAACGCGAGCTGCGTGTAGGCCAGATCGATCACCGATCGGCGGGACAACAGACCCTCGTCGAGGAAGGATTTGTTGAACGCGAACACCGACGAGGTGGCGATGATCGTCTTGTCGAGGTCGAAGAACGCGGCGACCCGGCGAGGTCGGTGCGATGACCGAGGGCCCTGGCGGCGTGGGGCGGACACGGCTCCACGATACGGTTCTTGTGCTCACCGCGCGGATAAGTGATACTGATCACGCTCGTGAGAGCATCCCCCTATAGGTGCTCGATTCGTTCCCCCACGAATCGGGACTTCGAGAAACCGCGGCGTCCCCCTGCCGCGGTTTCTCCCATTTCGGGCGGGGTCCGCGGCCCGGGGTGTCCGGGTCGGGGACCCCGGGTCCCGGCGTGTTGTCCACAGCCCCCGGCCTCTCCACAGCCGCCCCCGGGACACTGCATCGGGCCGGGTCCGCCGACCGGTGGGTGCGCCACGCTGTGCCCGTGACCCAGAGCCCTCGCGCAGCGCACGACACAGTCCCCGACCCTCCCGCGGGCAGGACCGTCGCGGTCGACGTGACCGACCCGGACCTCGACGCCGATGTCCGCGCCGTG
>NZ_JAALEF010000244.1:0-7753 GCF_014145245.1 Dietzia sp. B44
GCGTGTTACTGACCCACGCTCCTAGGCGTCTACTTGAAGCCGACGGAGAAGTCGTGGCCCCACAGGCTCACGGCGGTGGACTCCCGTGCCACCCAGTCCGAATCGTCGACCTGCACGCCCTCGCAGCCGTACTCGCAGTCGAATCCACCGGGCGTCTTCATGTAGAAGCTCAGCATCTTGTCGTTGACGTGCCGGCCGAGTGAGGCCGACATCCTGACCTTCTTGCGCAGTGCCCGGTCCAGCCCGAGTCCCACGTCGTCGGCCGACGCGACCTCGACCATCAGGTGGATGATCCCCGTGGGGTTGGGGAACGGGGTGAACGCCAGCGAGTGATGGCGGGGGTTGCAGCCGAGGAAACGCAGCCACGCGGGCTCCCCGTCGGCCGGTCGACCGACGATCTCCGGCGGCAGGCTCATCGAGTCACGGAGGGCGAACCCGAGGACGTCCCGGTAGAACTCCAGCGCCGCCGCCTCGTCCGGGGTGGAGAGCACGATGTGGCCCGCCCCCTGGTCGCCGGTGACGAACTCGTGCCCGTAGGGGGTCGGGATGCGGCGGTGCTGCAGAGCGATGGTGTGGTAGATCTCCAGCGTGAACCCGGCGGGGTCCTGGCAGGTGATCAGTCCGCGAACCCTGCGGTCCCGCTTCACCTCGTCCGGGGCGTCCTGCCAGGCCACCCCGGCCGCGTCGAGACGTCGCCTGACATCGTCGAGCTCCGCCTCGTTCGCGCACTCCCAGCCCACCGCGGCGAGCGCGTCCTCCGGTCCGGGGACGATGATCCACCGGTGCGGGTTCTCGTCCATACGGAAGTAGAGTGCATCCGGGTCGTCGCCCTTGCCCTCGACGAATCCGAGCACCTTGGTGCCGTACTCGCGCCAGGCGTCCATGTCGGTGGCGTAGATCCGCACGTATCCGAAGTTGCTTATTGCCATGCCAAGTCAGTCCTCTCGATCCGCTCGGGCGGATCAGACCATCGAATCCGTGACCTTTTCACCGAACTCGTTCTGTCCGTACATGATGTACGCCTTGGTCGCCTCGTTGGCCGCGTGCACCCGACCGGCGTTGGCATCGCGCCAGAAGCGCTGGATCGGCGAGGTGTCCTCGAGCGCGCGGGCGCCGGAGTTCTGGAACAGCAGCCCGATCGCGTCGATCGAGCGCTGGGTGGCGCGGACCTGGTCCCGACGGGCGCGGGTGCGGATGTCCATACCCGGGACGTCGCCGGCCTTGATCAGGTCCATCTCCTCGCGGACGTTCCGCATGAGCTGCAGCCACGCGGCGTCGATGTCACCCGCGGCCTCGGCGAGCCGGACCTTCGCGAACGGGTCGTCCTTGACCTTGGTGCCGAATGCGGCACGGACCCGCGCGCGCTGGTGCTCGCGGTGCACCTCGTAGCACCCGAACGCCATGCCGACGATCGGGGTGGAGATGGTGGTGGGGTGGATGGTGCCCCACGGCATGCGGTAGATCGGGTTGGTGTTGACCTCCAGCCCCGGGCTGGTCGTGTTGGCCATGTCACCGAAGGACAGCACGCGGTGCGCGGGGATGAGGGCGTCCTTGATCAGGATGTCGTTCGACCCGGTGCCCTTGAGTCCGGCGACGTGCCAGACGTCGAGGATCTCGTACTGGGACTTCTCCACCAGGAAGGTGCAGAAGTCGATCATCTTGCCGTTGCCGTCCAGCACGGGACCGCCCACGAACACCCAGTCGGCGTGGTCGCAGCCCGAGGACCAGGACCACTTGCCGTTGAGGAGGAACCCGTCGTCGGTCTTGGTGGCCGCGCCCATCGGGGCATAGGAGGAGGAGATGCGGACGGTGGTGTCCGAGCCCCACACGTCCTCCTGCGCCTGCTGCGGGAACAGGGCCAGGTGCCAGTTGTGGATCCCCAGGATGCTCGCGCACCACCCGGTGGACGGGCAGGCCGACGCGATGGTCATGGCAGCGGTGTAGAACGCCTCCATGTCCGCCTCGTACCCGCCCCACTGGGCGGGCTGACAGAGCTTGAAGAAGCCGGCCTCGTCGAGCTCCGCGATGTTCTGCGGATGGACCCTGCGCAGGTCCTCGGTCTCCTGCGCACGCTCGGCGAAACCGGGCAGCAGTGCTTTGATCCGGTCGATGACCTCGTGGTTGGCGTGCTCGCTCATGTGATCCCTCTCTGGCTTTTGTGGGCCGCTTGGCCTTAGACTAGAACACGTTACAGTTTTGCACCAGACTGAACCGCCCGGAACTCAGGCTATGGCACCCCGTGCCAGCGCCGACAGGGATTGGTTGTGACCGGCATCCCGATTCTATAACCTGTTCTCATCCGGCTCATGCCCTCAGGAGGATCATCATGACCGCACTCGGCTCGGCCCCCGGAGCTGTCCGCGAGATCGACACGGGCGAGACCCGGGATCGTTACGCGCGCGGCTGGCACTGCATCGGCACCGTCAAGGAGTTCAGCGACGGCGCCCCCCACTCCATCCAGGCCTTCGGCACCAAGCTGGTCGTCTGGGCGAACGACGAGGGTGAGATCAACGTCCTCGACGCCTACTGCCGGCACCTCGGCGGCGACCTCTCCGACGGGGAGGTCAAGGACGGCAACATCGCGTGCCCGTTCCACGACTGGCGGTGGGGCGGTGACGGCAAGTGCAAGGGCATCCCCTACGCCAAGCGCGTCCCGCTGCGCGCCAGGACCCGCGCCTGGATCACCAACATCCAGTCCGGCCAGGTCTTCGTCTGGCACGACCATGAGGGCAACCCGCCCCGCGACGAGGACGCGATCCCGGTCATCGCGGAGTACGGCACCGGCGAATGGACCGACTGGGAGTGGAACCGCCTCGTGATCGAGGGCTCCAACTGCATGGAGATCGTCGACAACGTGGTCGACATGGCCCACTTCTACTACATCCACTTCGCGTTCCCCACGTACTTCAAGAACGTCTTCGAGGGTCAGACCGCCACCCAGTACCTCAACACCAAGGGCCGGCCGGACCACGACCCGACGGGCGGCAAGTACGGCGACACCCTGCTCGAGTCCGAGGCGTCCTACTTCGGTCCGGCGTACATGATCAACCCCCTCAAGCAGATGTACGGGGACTTCGAGACCGAAGCGATCCTCATCAACTGCCACTACCCGATCGACCAGAACTCGTTCGTGCTGATGTACGGGCTGTCGGTGAAGAAGCCGGCGGGCTTCGACGACGCGACGGCCGCCAAGATGGCCGCGAAGATCGCCACCTTCTTCGGCGAGGGCTTCCTCCAGGACGTCCGCATCTGGCAGCGCAAGTCGCAGATCGCCAACCCGCTCCTGTGCGAGGAGGACGGTCCCGTCTACCAGCTCCGCCGGTGGTACGAGCAGTTCTACGTGGACCGCGACAAGGTCGAGCCCGAGATGCAGGAGCGGTTCGAGTTCGAGGTCGACACCACCGCCGCCAACCAGTACTGGGAGGGCGAGGTCGCCGAGAACATGCGCAAGCAGGAGGCCGGTGAGGCCGAGATCTCGGACGAGCAGACCCAGTACACCGGCATGGCCGAGGTCGCCGGGGAAGCGAGCGCCTCCCGCGCGGAGAAGTGATGTTCAAGCAACACGACTCGCGGCGCGCGCCCACCTGGGACGAGACCGACCCGGCGCGCGCCGCGCGGCTGCACGGCGACACCGATCTGGACCGCGAGACCTACACCCGGGCGGGTTTCCACCCCGTCGAGTGCCGCGCGTGCGGTACCTGTGTGTCCGTCCGGAAGAACAGCGAGAAGCACACCTCCATCCAGTGGACCGCGAGCAGTGACCGCGCGTGCCCCGTCCTCGCCGAATGGCGGGACGGCGGCGAGCGGCCGCAGGGGGAGGACACCTGCCCACGGATGCTCGCGAGCATCCGGTACGCCTACGCGGAGGGTCTGATCACCCTCGCCGAGGGTGTCGATCCTGCTGACGCCGATCACATGGTCAACCCCCTGTACGTCCCGGAGTGAGACGTCCCGGAGTGACCTCCCGCCCCGCCGCATTCAAGCGATAGGCTCCCAATCCATGACCGCCACCCCACAACTCGGCTCCTTCGTGCGCGAACTCTCGATCGCCGAGGTGATCGAGGAGACCGCCGACGCCAAGTCGATCGTCTTCGAGATCCCCGCCGGCGCCGAGGAGGACTTCCGGTACACCCCCGGACAGTTCCTGACCCTGCGGATCCCCAGTGACCAGACCGGGTCCGTCGCGCGGTGCTACTCGCTCTCGAGCTCCCCCACCGAGGACTCCCGGCTCAAGGTGACCGTCAAGCGAACGGTCGACGGTTACGGATCCAATTGGCTGTGTGACAACGCCGAGGTCGGCATGTCGATGCACGTGCTGGCCCCGTCGGGCATCTTCACGCCCAAGAACCTCGACCAAGACTTCATCCTCCTGGCCGCCGGCTCCGGGGTCACCCCGGTCATGTCGATCCTCAAGTCGGCGCTCGCCCAGGGCACCGGTCACATCGTCATGGTGTACGCCAACCGTGACGAGAAGTCGGTGATCTTCAAGGACGAACTGCAGGCCCTGCAGCGGGAGAACCCCGATCGGCTCACCGTGCTCCACTGGCTCGAGTCGGTGTCGGGCATCCCCTCCCCCGAGATGATCGGCAATCTCCTGCACCCGGTGGCGGCCAAGCGCCAGTCGTACATCTGCGGCCCGGCGCCGTTCATGGAGACCGTCAAAGACGGGCTCCGCCGCTCGGGTGCCGACATGCACCTCATCCACACCGAGGCGTTCTCCTCGATCGAGGGCGATCCGTTCGCCGAGATCGTGATCGACGACTCGCCTGGAGACGACGGCGCCGGGCCGGCCACGGCGATCGTGGAGCTCGACGACGAGACCCACGAGGTCTCGTGGCCCCGCAACACCCCGCTGCTCGACGTCCTGCTGTCGAAGGGCATCAAGGCGCCGTTCTCCTGCCGCAAGGGCGAGTGCTCCGCCTGTGCCTGCATTCTCAAGTCCGGCGAGGTCGAGATGATCCACAACGGGATCCTCGACCCGGAGGAGGTCGAGGAGGGGTACGTACTGAGCTGCCAGCTCCTGCCCAAGACCGATCGCGTCGAGGTCTCGTACTCCGAGTGACAGACTGCAGGGCGTGAACCACCCTGTCGTCACCTTCACCTCCCGATACGGCTCCACCCGCAAATACGCGGACGCTCTCGCCGAGAGGATCGGGACGCGCGCCGTGGATCTCGCCTCGATCGGGAACGCGGCCGCCGCCGACCCGTTGATCGTCCTCGCACCTCAATACGTCACGACGATCCTCGGTCGGCGACGCATCATCCGGGCGATCCGCTCGGCTCCGGGCCCCGCGGCCCTCGTCGTCGTCGCCCTGTCCCCCGCCGACGACCCTGGTCGCGGCACCCTCGCGCAGAAACTCGTGGCGGCCTCCGGTCGCGAGGTCACCGTCTTCCAGTTGCGCGGCGACCTGGACCCGGACCGGCTGCGGTGGGCGGACCGCGTACTCATGGCTGCCCTGCGCAGAGAACTGCGCAAGACGCCGGACGAACCGATGGCCCGCCTCCTGCTGAACCGCGAGCGGGTGGAGTTCGTCGACGAGTCCACCCTCGGGCCGATCGTGGACTGGGCGCAGGGTCACACCACGACCGGCACCTGACGGTCCCGTCGACGAACTGCCGCGTTCTGTACTGATGCGGTCTAGACGCCCGCCTGCTCCTTCTGGATCTCCAGCGCGATGTCGATCAGCTGGTCCTCCTGTCCGCCCACCAGGCGGCGCTCGCCCGCGCGGATGAGGATCTCCGATGAGGGCACGCCGTACCGGTTCGCGTGGCCCTCGGCGTGCTTGAGGAAGGACGAGTAACAGCCCGCGTATCCGAGCATCAACGCCGACCGGTCGACCACGCACTCGGTCGGCATGAGCGGCCGCACCACGTCCTCGGCCGCGTCGGCGATCTTGAAGAAGTCCACGCCGGTGGTGATGCCGAGCTTGTCGCACACGCCCACCAGTGCCTCGACGGGAGTGTTGCCGGCGCCGGCGCCGAAGCGGCGGGTCGAACCGTCGATCTGCTGCGCGCCGGCGCGGATGGCCATGATCGAGTTCCCGACGCCCACGTCGAGGTTCTCGTGCCCGTGGAAGCCGACCTGCGCGTCGTCGCCGAGCTCCGCGACCAGCGCGGCGACCCGGTCTGACACCTGGTCCATGACGAGCGCGCCCGCCGAGTCGACGATGTACACGCACTGACACCCCGCGTCGGCCATGATGCGGGCCTGCTTCGCGAGCACCTCCGGGGGTTGGGTGTGGCTCATCATGAGGAACCCGACGGTCTCCAACCCGAGCTCACGGGCGTATCCGAAATGCTGGATCGAGACGTCGGCCTCGGTGCAGTGGGTGGCGACCCGGCAGATCGACCCGCCGTTGTCCCGCGCGGCCAGGATATCGTCCTTGATCCCCAGTCCCGGCAGGGTGAGGAACGCGATCTTGGCCTGCGTGGCGGTCTCGGCCGCCACCTTGATGAGGTCCTGGTCGTAGGACTTGGCGAAGCCGTAGTTGAAGGACGCACCGCCGAGGCCGTCGCCGTGGGTGACCTCGATGACGGGGACCCCGGCCCCGTCGAGCGCCGCGACGACCTCGCGGACGTCGTCGACGGAGAACTGGTGCCGCTTGTGGTGCGAGCCGTCACGCAGCGACGAATCGGTGATGCGGATGTCGAGTTCAGGGCTGTACGCGCGGGCGTCTGCGTTGTACGGGTTGGTCCTGTCCATGGTCCTCACACTCCCAGCGTGGTGGTGGTGAGCTCGGTCCTGCCGAGCCGGGTCCGGGCGATGTCCTCGCCGACCTTCGTGGCGGCGGCGGTAATGATGTCGAGGTTCCCGGCATACGGCGGCAGGAAGTCCCCGGCCCCCTCGACCTCGACGAAGATGGCGACACGCGCCATCCCCCCGGTGATCTCGGTGGGCGGATCGAACTGTGGTTCCTGGAGCAGCCGGTACCCCGGCACGTACTCCTGGATCTCCTTCTCGCGCTTGCGGATGGCGGTGGTGATGAGGTCCTGGTCGGCGCCGGAGGGGATCGCGCAGAAGATGGTGTCGCGCATGATCATCGGGGGCTCGGCGGGGTTGAGGATGATGATCGCCTTGCCCCGCTTGGCGCCGCCGACCTTCTCGATGGCCAGCTTGGTGGTCTCGGTGAACTCGTCGATGTTCGCGCGGGTGCCCGGCCCCGCCGACTCGGAGGAGACCGAGGCGACGATCTCCGCGTATTCCACCGGGACGACCGAGGAGACCGCGTGGACCATCGGGATGGTGGCCTGGCCGCCGCAGGTGACCATGTTGTGGTTCGGCGCGTCGACGTGGTCGTGCAGGTTGGCGGGCGGGATGACCATCGGGCCCACCGCGGCGGGGGTGAGGTCGATGGCGGTGATGCCCGCGGCTTCGTAGCGGGGCGCGTAGGCCTTGTGGACGTAGGCGCTGGTGGCCTCGAACAGCAGGTCGGGCTTCTCGCCTCCCGCCTCGATCGCGGCCAGCAGTTCATCGGCCCCGCCAGACATGCAGGTCAGTCCGTGGTCTGCGGCGCGCTTCATCCCCTCGGACTCCGAATCGATGCCGATCATCCACTTGGGCTCGATGAACTCGCTGCGCTCGAGCTTGTACATAAGGTCGGTGCCGATGTTTCCCGACCCGACTATCGCGGCGGTGAGCATGGTCTTCTCTGTCATACCGACAGTCTCTCCACCTGTCTTCTCCGCCACAATCAGGCGTGCCGCTCAGCGGAACAGCTTGCGTGACGGAACCCGGAGTCGCCCGTCAGGCGGG
>NZ_JAALEF010000244.1:7763-8280 GCF_014145245.1 Dietzia sp. B44
GTCGCGGCCGGGCCGATGTCGTCCTCGGATCGCGCGGAGCGCGCGGTCGAGCAGACTCTCCGCGACATGACCGCCTCGGACTCGTTCGCCGAGTTCAACAGCCATCTCTGCGCCGAGAACCGGGTGCCGCAGGACCTGGTCGACAACATCACCGCCTCCGGCGAGCAGACCGGCACCGACCTCGACGCGATGCTGCGCGAGTCCATCGCGGGTTCGTTCCCGCAGGATCTCGAGGTCACCGGGGTCGAGATCGAGGGCGATGTCGCCACCGCCACCGTGGAGTCGGAATCCGACGAGTCCGCGCCGGAGCAGGTACGGATGCTCAATGAGGACGGCGCCTGGAAGGTATGCGAGCCCGGTGTGGGAATGGGTGCGGTGCCTCAGGGTGATCAGCCCGGCTGAGTTCCCGCCGGGCTGATCGCCCCGAGTCTGATCGCCCTGAGACACGAGGGCACGCCACGCGCCGCACACACGAGCCGTGCAGGAGTCACGCGGGGTGGGTGCGGTGGGCGCCTGG
>NZ_JAALEF010000245.1:0-3933 GCF_014145245.1 Dietzia sp. B44
AGCCTCACCGCCTGCACGATCGGCGAGACCGGCGACGACGACACCCCCGCGGGCACGACCACAGCGGTGGCCGAGGCGCCCCGGGACCAGCCGACGAGCGCACCGGGCGCGCCGGACGCAGGCGTCGACCAGTTGGTGCTGAACGCCGACGACGCCCCCGAACTGGGCCTGTCCCCCGTCTCGTCCGAGGACATCGCGGGAGGGGTCGGCGCGCTGGAGGACATCGCCGCGGGGATCCGTGTCGACCCCGAGCGTTGCGCGGATTTCAGCCAGGACGCCTTCCTCGCCCAGGCCGAACCGGGCGCGATGGCGATCCAGGCGGGCCAGAGCGGGAACTCCGCGTACGCGGTGTCCGTGACGACGGTGACCGACAGCCTTCCCGCTCGTGAGCAGCTCATCGCCGACTGCCCGACCATGACGGTCACGATCCCCCTCGAGGGGACCGAGGTGACCACCCGGGCCGAGAACTCGCTGCTGGAACTCCAGGCTCCCGAGGGCGTGGAGCACTTCGCCGCCATCTCGCAGACCAACACCATGGACATGATGGGTCAGGAGATGCTCACGGGGAACGTCCTGATCACCGGGGTCGTGCGGGGGATCGGAGTCTCCGTCACGGTCGCCAACGGTGTGGGGCCGGTCTCCGACGTGGAACGGGACACGGCTGTGGACGCCTTCGGCAAGCAGGTCGAGAAGATCCGGAACGCCTGACCCGCGGTGGCCCCGGGCCCGGAGCCACCGCGGGTCAGGCCCGCTGGGACGAGATGGAGACGACCTCCCCGGTGAGGTAGGTGGTGTAGTCGCTGGCGAGCATGGCGATGGTCGCGGCCACCTCCCAGACGTCGGCGGCCCGCCCGAACGCCTCCTTGGCGGCGAGCTCGTCGAGGAGCTCGGCGGAGGCCGACTTCTCCAGGAACGCGTGGCGGGCGATGGAGGGCGCGATCGCGTTGATGCGCACGCCGAAGTCGGCGCCCTCGATCGCGGAACACCGGGTGAGCGCCATGACGCCGGCCTTGGCCGCCGCGTAGTGCGCCTGCGCCCGCTGCGCGCGCCACCCCAGCACCGAGGCGTTGTTGACGATCACCCCGTTGTGGGGCACGTCGCGGAAGTACCGCAGCGCCGCGCGGGTCGCGCGGAACGTGCCGTTGAGCGTGATGTCGAGGACCCGGTCCCAGTCCTCGTCGGTCATGTCGACCAGCTCACCCTCGCCTCCGAAGCCGGCGTTGTTGACCAGCACGTCGATGCGGCCGAGCTTTTCGGCGGCGCCGGAGATCAGCGCGTCGACGTCCGAGGTCGACTGCACGTTGCAGGTGATTGCCTCGAACCGCTGCTCGGGGAACTCGGCGGCG
Organism: Dietzia sp. B44; assembly: GCF_014145245.1. NCBI lineage: Bacteria > Bacillati > Actinomycetota > Actinomycetes > Mycobacteriales > Dietziaceae > Dietzia > Dietzia sp. B44. Next base: position 1,347 of record NZ_JAALEF010000245.1, read on the forward strand.
AGCGTGTCGCGGGCCTCGTTCATGCGGCGCTCGTGGAAGTCCGACACCAGCACGTCGGCACCCTCGAGCGCGGCGCGACGTGCGGCCGAGAACCCGATACCCGTGCCGGCGGCCGCCGTCACCACGACCTTCTTGCCCGCGAGCAGCCCGTGTCCCGGGGTCTCCTCGGGCACCGTGGACAGCGGGGACGCGGCGAGGGGGGACTTGTGCTGGGTCATGACGGCCTGGCCTCTCGGGGTAGTCCGAGCACGCGCTCGGAGATGATGTTGCGCTGGATCTCGTTGGATCCGCCGTAGATGGTGTCGGAGCGGGTGAACAGGAAGAGCCGCTGCCACCGCGCCAACTCGAGATGCTCCGGGTCGTGCAGGTCGTTGGCCGCGCCCTCGGAGTCGTGCGTGGGCCCGGTGAGCGACTCCGCCCCCTGCACGGTCATCGCCAGCTCGCCCAGATCGCGGTGCCAGGTGGCCCACAGGAGTTTGGCCGCGGAGGCGTTACCCCCGGAGGCGTCGCGCTCGGCGAGGGTACGCAGCGCATGGGCGCGGACCACCTTGAGCCCGACCCAGGCGCGCGTGATCCGTTCGCGCACCGCGGGGACCTCCGCGCTGCCGTTGGACCGGGCCATGGCCACGATCTGGTCGAGCTCGCGGGCGAAGCCCACCTGCTGACCGAGCGTGGACACACCCCGCTCGAACTCCAGCAGGGTCATGGCGACCTTCCAGCCCTCGCCCCGCTCCCCCACGATCATCCCGGCGTCGGTGACGGCGTCGTCGAAGAAGACCTCGTTGAACTCCGAGGTCCCGGTGAGCTGCTGGATCGGCCTGATCTCGACGCCCGGCTGGTCCAGCGGCACCAGCAGGAAGCTCAGGCCCTTGTGACGGCTGGTCCCCTCCTCGGTCCGGGCCACGACGAACACCCACTGGCTCAGGTGCGCCAGGGAGGTCCACACCTTCTGCCCGTGCAGATGCCATCTGCCGTCCTCGCCCAGGCGCGCGGTGGTGGACACGTTCGCCAGATCGGATCCGGCGCCGGGCTCGGAGTACCCCTGCGCCCACAGTTCGGTGACGTCGAGGATCCGCGGCAGGAAACGGTCCTTCTGCTCCTGCGTACCGTGCGCGATGAGGGTGGGCCCGAGCAGCGTCTCGCCCAGGTGCGACACCCGCGCCGGGGCGTCGGCCTTGGCGTACTCCTCGTGCACGCGGACCTGCTGGCTCAGGGATGCCCCGCGGCCGCCGTACTCGACCGGCCAGCCCACGCAGGTCCACCCGGCCTCGGCCATGTGCCGCTCCCAGGCCAGGCGTCGGGCGAAGAACTGGTGCTCGCTGCCGGGCCCGCCGGTGCCCTTGATCTCGGCGAAGTCTCCGGTCAGGTTGTCGTCCAGCCACGCGCGGAACTCCGCGGCGAACTCGTCGTCGGTCATCTCCGACGCCGGCCTGGTGCTCTGGGTCATGGGGCCACTCTACCAAGCACTTGCTTGGTTTGCCGGAACCGGCCGCCCCCACGGACCGCGTCGGGTGTGATGGTCGACATGAGCACACCCGTCACGCCCCTGGAGGGCAAGGTCGCACTGGTCACCGGCGCCGCCCGGGCACAGGGCCGGGCCCACGCCGTCCGTCTCGCCTCGGAGGGCGCGGACGTCGTGGTCACCGACATCTGCGCCCCCGTATCCGAGTCCGTCTCCTACCCGGCGCCGACACCGGACGATCTCGCCGAGACCGTTCGCCTGGTCGAGGAGGCCGGGGGCAGATCCCTCTCGGCCGTCCTCGACATCCGGGAACTGGGCGCGCTGCAGGACCTGGTCACCCGCACCATCGCCACCTTCGGCCGGCTGGACATCGTCGTCGCCAACGCCGGCGTCCTCAACTGGGGCCGGCTGTGGGAGCTGCCGGAGGACGACTGGGACATGGTCATCGGCGTCAACCTCAGCGGCACGTGGCGGACGATCCGCGCGGCGGTGCCGGCGATGATCTCCGCGGGCAACGGCGGGTCGATCATCATCGTCAGCTCGTCGGCGGGCCTCAAGGCCACGCCGGGCAACGGGCACTACTCGGCCTCCAAGGCCGGCCTGGTCGCGCTGACCAACTCACTCGCCCTCGAGGCGGGCGAGTTCGGCATCCGGGTCAACTCGATCCACCCGTACTCGGTGGACACGCCGATGATCGACCCCGACGGCATGGCGGAGATCTTCGGCCGGTTCCCGTCGTACCTGCACAGCTTCTCGCCGATGCCCCTCAAGAACGTCCTCGCGGACGGCGTCAGCACCCTGGCGGACTTCATGCCCCCCGAGGAGGTCGCCGACGTGGTGTCGTTCCTGGCCGGGGACGGTTCCCGCTCGATCTCGGGGGTCCAGGTCCCGTTCGACCGGGGCGCGCTCAGGTACTGAGCACGGGGCCGACCAAGCAGGTGCTTGGTACCGTGGTGGGCGCCACACCCGCAGCACCCGAGGAGTCCGCGATGAACGACAGCTCCACCGCCGCCCCCCGCGACGTCGAGACCACCGCCGCCGCCCTGCGCCGGGCGGCGGCACTCTGGCCGGATCGCGAGGCGGTCGCCGACGTCCAGCCCGGTCAGGACACCCGGTGGACGTGGG
>NZ_JAALEF010000246.1:0-11269 GCF_014145245.1 Dietzia sp. B44
TCACAGCTTGTTCAGCAGTCTCCTAGAGCCTGCTTCTACGGCCGACGCCGATCATCGCTGCGGATGGCGATGGTCGGCGCCGGTCCTCGTCGAGTGGGTTCGTAGAAGGACCCCTCGAAGGACCACGCGGTGGCCGCTCTCCGGCATCCGCAGTAGAGCCGTGGCACCGGTGCAGCCCTGCGGGTCATCCCGCTGTGGTGTGAGCCAGCCTCAGTGTGGACACCAGGCGGGCTCCCTGGCCGAGTCCCACCTTCGGGAGGTAGGCCCGTCCCACCGCGACACCGATCGCCGGTAGCGTCGCCGCATCCGGGTAGCACAGATGTAGAGGGCGGTACTCCGGGTGGAACTTGGCCTTGAACGCCAGGAGCGAGCGGAACCCGTAGACGGGTTCGAGCGTCTCCCCCACGCGGTCCAGGACACCGGTCAACGACGACGCGTCCCGGGGCGCGGGCGGGCCGTCCCCGCTCGGTTCACGTCGACCGTGCCCGAGCGGTGCCCCGGACAGGCTGAGGAACTCCAAGCCCTCCTCCTTGCCCGTGAGCGCGGCGGAGGCGATGAGGAACTCGGTCGTCGGACGGAAGCCGCCGGTACGGCGGCGCATGAAGTCCAACGTGAGGCCCACGAGCACACCCTCTCGGTAGACGGGGAGCCACGAGGTCACGCCGTGAACGACGTCGTCCCCGTCGACGGCCAGCAGCAAACGCACCTCGGGATCGCGTAGCTCGTCGATTCCACCGAGGGTGAAACCCATCTCGGGCAGACCCTTGTCGGCCACCCATTCCTCGGAGATGGCGACGATCTGCTGAGTCAGCGTCAGGGGAGCCTCGGCGAAGGTCGTCCACGTGGCCGTCACCTGTTCCTTGCGCGCCCGGTTCAGGGCGGTGCGGACATCCTGGAACCGTTTGCCGGTGAACGCCAGGTCGGGCAGGGGGATCACGGTCTCTTCGGCCACCTGGACCGAGGACCACCCCGCCGCCCTCAGCGCCGCCGCCAGCTCGTCGTCGACGGAGTAGAAGCAGGGATCCAGCCCCTGCAGAGCGCAATGTTCGGCGAACTCCAGCGCCGCGGCGCCGGACTGATCCGGCGGCCCCACCGGGCCTCCGGTGGTCAGCGCGACCCGGCCGACCACCCGGAAGGCCACCGCGGACCGGCGACCCGGCGGGTGCTGGTCGGTGAACCAGTACTCGTTGCCGTCCCAGGTCGTCATCCACGACAGAGAGGACCCGCCCGGTGTGTGCAGCAACTGCCGTAACCGCTCGTGGGCCGCGGGGTCCTCGTCGATGCGCCGCGCCCGCAGAAGGCGCCACAGGACGACGATGACGCAGGCCCAGACGGCGACGCCGATCCACTCGAACAACGCCGTCGCCGCGTCGGAGACGGGGAGTAGGGTCGGCCCGAACAGGCCCAGGTACGCAGGAGGAATCAGGCGAGCCGGATAGTCGCGGGCGAGCTCGGCGATCGACGGGTCGGAGAGACCGGACGCCGCGACGCCCTCCGTGACCACCGCACCGAGGCTGACAAAGGCGACGAGCCCGCCGAGCACCACCGCAGTGATCGACAGGGCCGACTGTCTGAACGCGCGACTGCTCGCCCGCACGCGGAAGAACCGTCCGGTGGCCAGCAGGGTGAGCAGGACCGCGGTCACCACCACCAGCGGCGACACCACCCAGACCGTGAGCGCGTGCGGGGCCGCCCCGAAGATCAGTTGGCGTCGTCCGTGGCCGCCGTTGATGGGTCCGGTGACGAGCAGAGCGACTGAGGCAGCGAGCTGAGTGCCGTACGCGGCCAGCGCCCACCAGCGTGCCGCGCGCCGGCCGCGTCGGAGTCCGTCGGCCAGGACGAGGATGAGAACGGACGGCATGAGGGTGAGAGCGAGGGGACCGACCCCGGTCAGGCGGAGAAGTTGTCTGGCGTTCCAGCAGTCGATCCCGCCCGGGGCGGCCTCGCACAGCTCGGCCACCTGTGCCGGGGTGTAGGGCACCTCGCGTACGAGCTGACTCAGGGGCGCCAGGGGCCCGACCGCGCCTGAGGTGAGCGAGACCAGGAGGGGGCCCAGGACGGTCGCCGCCACGACCAGGGCCACGAGGGTTCGGGTCTCCCGGACCGATCCGCCGAGCAGCGGGGTGCGGTGGCGCTCCGTCGCCTGCAGGGCACCGACGGCAAGTCCCGCGAGTGCCCCGGACAACCGGACCGCATCCTGGGGATGCCCGGCGAACAAGAGGAGAGTGACGAGAACAGTCAGGACGACGGCGCGGATCCGGCGTCGCCACAGGGTCGGCATCCGGCTCGTCGCCGCCAGCAGGATCCCGAGGATCCACGGCAGCGGATCGACCCACGAGTGCGCTGGGGCCACCGGCGCCCCCCTGTCCCCGTTGGTCAGAATGCCGACCAACAGGTCGCGACCGATCCCGCCGAGAACCCCTCCGAGTTGAGCGGCGAGGGCGGTGACGAGGAGGCGGGTCCCGCCCAGCAGGCGCTCGGCGACCGGGCCCACCGCCAGAAGCAACAGGGTGGAGACAAGGAGATCGGCGAGGCCGGAGACGACCAGGCCGGACGTGATCGGGGTCCAGACGAATCCGTGGCCCAGGGACACCGACCCCGCTGCGACCCTGTCGAACCACTCGGGATCCGGACCGTGGAGCGCTGTGCCGGTCACTGCGGCCACCACCCACATCAGGGCGAGCAGTGCGATGGTGACCGGGGAGGTCGACCATGCCCGGGCCGCGTATCGGCGCACGGTGGAGATCGTCGGCCTCATCGGATGAGCCCAGTCCTCTGGGCGAGCCAGGGAAGTTCGCGCTCGAGGCCTGCGGACCACACGGCGTAACTGTGCCCCCCGGGCAACTCGGTGAGGTGGGCGTCGACCCCTGCGGACAGCGCGGCTGCATAGAGGTCCTTCGCCGCCGGGCCGTACTCGGTGTCGGTGGATCCGTAGACGAACGCGCCGGCCAGGCCGGGGAAGTGCCGGCTCGCGAGCAGGTCGGCGGGGTTGTTCTGGCGGAATGCCGCCTCGTCTCCGCCGAAGAACTGTTCGACGGTGGCGGATCGCGTGCCGATCGTCGGTTCTCCCTGCCCCGACATGTCGAGGAAGGTCGGGAAGACGTCCGGGTCGGACAGGGCCATCTGGAGCGCGCACGTCCCGCCGAAGGACAGCCCCCCGATCGCCATCGACATCGGCCCCGAGGCGACCTGCAGGTTCTCGTGGATCCACGCCGGGACGTCGACGGACAGGTAGGTCCGGGCATCGCCCCGGGGCGAATCGACGCACAGCGTGTTCCCGAGCGACTCCCCGATCGGGTCGGCCACCACCACGACCGGGGCGAGCCCGGCATGCCGGTCCGCGAACGCGTCCGCGATCACCGGCAATCTCCCGGAGACCACCCAGTCTTCGGGGGCGCCGGGCTGACCGGCGAGCAGGACGAGGACCGGGAGCAGTGGGCGAGGCTGCGCGAAGTATGCCGGCGGCAGATAGATCTGGGCGGGCCGCGCCGTGAAACCCGACGCGGTCCCGGGGATCGTCGCCTCGGTGATCGCCCCGCTCGTCGGCATGTTCTCGGGCGGCGTCCACACCTCCTCCACGGCGGTCCCGGGCGGGAGATCGTCGCCGACGGTCGTCGGGGCGGACCCGAGGACGTCGGCAAGGGGGACGGTCCGGTGTTCCGGCACTCCTATCAGGGTGCCGACGGTGGGGAACTCGGCGTACACACGGTTGACGTGACCGCCGGCGCCGAGGAGCACGGCAACCGTTGCGAGCACCACTCCGCCCACGCGCCACGGGCGCCGGGAGGTACTTCCGCCGGCCAAGCAGGTGACCGCGAGCATCACCGCGAGCAGGGACACGGCGATCCACACGTACACCGTCCGCGGGATCGCATCCGGGAAGGGTCTGAACACCCCTTCGACCAGGACCCCGCCGGCCACGGTCACCAGCACGGCGGCGACCGTGCACGCGGGCAGCATCCGTAGCCACCAGCGGCGTCGATCCCGGGAGTCACTCTTCCCTCCCGTGGAGCCGGCGAGCGACAGGCCCGCGAACCCGACCACCACGAGCACCCACAGGGTCGCCAGCACCGGCGTCTCCAGAAGAGACACACCGAGTAGCTGCTGCACCGCCACCCACCTCCACCGCGAACCACGTCAGGCCGCCTGTCGAACCCGCGTCGTCGTCACCCGCGTGACACCGCGGGTCGAAGCCTAGGAGGGTTTGCTGAGACGACGCGGAGACGGGCACAGCGCTGTCACCAGAGTCAGTGGCCGAGGTCGGTGGCCGAAAGGGTGCGGGTCCACGCCCAGGTAGCCGAGGAAGTTTCCCCCAACACCGTGCCGAACCGTCGCGGAGGGATGTGCAGGAATGCATACTTCCCACGCTCATCGCGACCACGTCGGATAGCCCGTCCACCGTCACGGGTATCGCGCTGTCACCGGCGGAACCGTCGCCCAGTTGCCCGTAGTGGTTCAGTCCCCAGCAGTGGGCGCCGCCGTCCGTCAGGACCGCACACCGCGCAGTGCCTCAGCCCCACGGGCGCGCAAGCTTCTTGGCGATGGTCTGGTGTGCGAAATCGTGAACTCGGCATCGTTTACTTGTAATAACGTCTGGATATCGGTTCGCCCCGCCGTCGGTTCGAGAGGATGCCCTGCCGGCCTGACCCGGGCAATGTGTGGGCGGGGGTTTCCTTATTCATGCCGGGGGGACAGGTCGTGGTTGCCACTTGCGCCGTTCAGGGGACCAGCAGCCGGCGGTGATCGGGTTGTCGGGGGAGAGGACAGAGTTCAGCAGCGCTTCGGCCGTGGTCAGCGCGCTGTCGACAGCACGCAGTTCTGGGCGGGGTCGATGGAGGGTGCCCACGAATTTCTGGTATCCGGCCGGCCACTCGTCACTGGGAAGGATGAGGCGGGGAGGGAGAGCCAGGGTGCGGATGCGGGACTGTTGGCCTAGTGCGGTGCGCAGTTTTCCTGCGTCCACTTCGAGTTCGAGGGCGATTAAGGCGATGTCGTAGAGATCTCGGTACCGGGTGGAGCTACGGGTGCCGTGGATCTCGTACATGGCGCAGGTTTTATCGGCGAGCTGGTTTTCTATCGGGTAGGACAGCACGGTGAAGTGCCGGCGAGCGAACGGGACCTCGAGTGGGTCGGCGCGGGTGACCGCCAGTGGTTCGGTGACGGTGGGCGCCTCAAGGTCTCCGGAGACGTCGATGTTGAACCGGGAGAACTCGGTAGTGCCGAATCGGACGATGACGGTCAGTTGGATGTTCTCGACGGTTCCGCTGGCCGTCTCCCTCCGTGGGTTGCGCACATAGAAGGTGTACGGGCCTATTGTGGTCTGGTCCATGGCTGCGATCAGACTGTCGGCGGCTGCGCGATGGCCTGTGGGGGAGGCTTGCCGGTACAGGTCCAAGTCTTGGGTGTGGCGAGCCCCGGGGATGAGGCAGTAGAGATTGGTGCCGCCCTTAAGGACCCACACCGGGTCGGTGGCCATCAGTTCTGCGAGGAACACTTCGCGGAAAAACCTGCTGTAGACGGCGTTCGGGGTCAACTTCTGCTGCTTAGCGAACTGGCGTAGCCCGGCGGTGATCTGGCCATGAGTGGCCCGCGGTCTGGGTTCAGGCATCGTCCCGGCCGGCCTGGTCGTCGTCCTCGGTGTCACTGGTCTTGCTTCGCTCTTGACGAAGCCAGTTAGCGCCACCACCAACGCTGCTGCCATAACCACCACCGGTAGCGGCTAGCGCGTCCCCGAAGGCCTGCACGGTAGTGCTGGCTTGGGTTTCCAGCTTCTCTCGGAGCGCTGGGGAGAGCATCGCCGACGAGTCTAATGCTGCCGACGCAGGTAGCTTAAGGTTCGGGGCAGTTCTGGCGGCGATCTCGCGGAGCTGTTCCTGGATCGGCGCTATCGCCTGCTGCATCATGCGGGCGAGGTGGTCATCGCCAGCGCGGTGGCTCGGGAAGAGTTCCTCCAGACGAGCGCGCATTGCTGGCGCGGTGTTGCGGATAGTTCCGAAGTTCTCAGCTACCGGCGCGAGAGCCTCTGCCAGGTCATCTGTGGTGGTTAGACCCCTGGACAGCGCATCGGCGAGCATATCGATGAGGTGTCCCGGTTCATGCCCGGCACGGGCCAGGTCAAACACAGTTCTTTCCACGGTGGTGATCGGCAATCCATCCATGTCGATGACTTCCCCCGGGGACAGCGCTGCGGTGACGAACCGAACACCGCGCTGGCGTGTCTGTCGTCGGCCGGGCGTGGTGAAAATGATCGCCTCGCTGGGCAGATCGCCAATTCCATGCAGCTGCGCGGCGGTTTCGTGGGAGACGACCGCGTACTGGTCGTCGTTGTATCTGCGCTCAGCGGCCAGGGCATGCGGTTTCAAGGCCAGCCATTGCGCCCGAACCTCGAGCACGGTCGTCACTGGGGTTGAGGCGCTCGCGTAGACCCCGTGACGCACCCGCAGCAGTACTCCACGGTCCACGAGGCGACTCAGGAGGACGGCACTAACACCCAGCTCTCGGGCCTGGGCGGCAGTGAACAGGCCCCACTGCTGGGCCGCAAGATCCAAGACGGCCTCCGTCGCTTCCCCCAGTTTCATACTGCAATTATTACACATAGGGCTACTTTTGCAGTTCCCAACGAGTGCTGCCGCTTCAATAATGCCCGAAATAGATACTATTGAAGCGTCCAAGTGTGCGGCCTCAAGGCGATGCATTGCTGGCGGGCGAGAGCATCGCTTACGCAGCCGAATAAGACCCAACAACGCTTGGCGGCGCACAAGGGAGGTCGGCCCGTGACCCAGAGCGGGTAAGAGCGATGCACACTTACCCGGGAACGGCCCCCGAGACGCACGGTCGTCATCCATCGCTCTCTCCGGACCCCGTGCGCCCCTATGGCGAGGCGGACCTATCCGCGCGTGACCTCACTCAGGTCCCCGGTCGCCACGTCGTAGACGAACCCGCGAACAGCGGTGCCGTGCAGGAGGAACGGGTCGGCCTCGACGCGCGCCAGCGATTGGCGGACGTCCGCTTCCACTTCTGGAAACGCCTCTGGTGACCACCGCGGACGCAGTCCTGTGTCGGCCTGGATCTGGTCTTTGAAGTCGTCGTCGCGGAATGTGAGCATGCCGCAGTCGGTGTGGTGGATCAGCACGATCTCCTCGGTGCCCAGGAGTCGCTGGCTGATCGTGAGGGACCGCAGGACGTCGTCGGTGACCACGCCTCCGGCGTTGCGGATCACGTGCGCGTCACCCTCGGACAGCCCCAGCAGCCCGTACGGGTTGAGGCGGGCGTCCATGCACGCCACCACGGCGATCTTGCGGCCGGGCGGCATGGGCAGGTCGCCCTTGTCGAAGTCGGACCGGTAGGCCGAGGCGGCCTCGAGCAGCTCGTCGGTGACTGTCATGTCCGGAATCTAGTCCCGGAGTCGAACCAAGACCAGCGTTCTTCTTGCCCCGATCACAGGCGACTCCCGCCAATACCCGGAGCCGCTTCCGGCACGCCCGTTCGGTGGGATGCTGACCGGATCGGCGACCGTTCCGGTGTGTGGGAGGTGTCCATGACCGATACCCCGTCCGCCCCGGGTCGGGACGCGGGAGACCCCGGCCTGGCCGCGCCGACGCGCGCCCTGCGGCCACCGGCCCTCAAGCGGGTGATCGGGCCGGGTCTGCTCCTGCTGTTCATCGTCGGGGACATCCTCGGTACCGGCATCTACGCCCTCACCGGCAAGGTCGCCGAGGAGGTCGGGGGCGCGGCGTGGCTGGCGTTCCTCATCGCGTTCGCCGTCGCGGTCCTCACCGCCACGAGCTACCTGGAACTGGTCACCAAGTACCCGAAGGCCGGCGGCGCCGCCGTGTACGCACACCGCGCGTTCCGGGTCCAGATCCTGACCTTCCTCGTGGCCTTCGCCGTCATGGCCTCGGGTCTGACCTCGGCGTCCTCGGCCGCCCTGGCCTTCGCCGGGAACCTCAACGAGGCGGTCGGGCTCGACCTGATGTCCCGGACCTGGCCGCTGATCGGAATCGCCCTGGCGTTCATCACCGCGGTCGCGGCCGTCAACCTCCGCGGCGTCTCCGAATCGGTCCGCCTCAACGTGGTGCTCACGGCCATCGAGCTCACGGGCCTCCTGATCGTGATCGCGATCGGGGCGTGGGCGATCGGACACGGCCAGGGAGATCTCTCGCGCGTCACGGAGTTCGACACCGCCTCGGGCGAGAGTCCGGTCCGGTCGGTCACGGCCGCCACCGCCCTGGCCTTCTTCGCCATGGTCGGGTTCGAGGACTCGGTCAACATGGCGGAGGAGACCAAGGATCCGGTGCGGATCTTCCCCAAGGTCATGTTCGCGGGACTGGCGGTGACCGGCCTGATCTACGTCCTCGTCGCGATCTCCGCGGTGGCCCTGGTGAGCCCGGAGGAACTCGGCGAGGGGGAGACCCCGCTGCTCACGGTGGTGGCGACGGGCGCCCCGGCGTTCCCGATCTGGATCTTCGCGTTCATCACCATGGCCGCCGTGGCCAATTCGGCACTGATCAACATGCTCATGGCGTCCCGGCTGGTGTATGGCATGGCCCAGGAGAAGGTGGTGCCGCGGGCGCTCGGCCGCGTCCTGCCCGGCAGGCGGACTCCGTGGGTGGCCATCCTGTTCACCACCGTGTTGGCGGCCGGGCTCGTCGCCCTGGCCGACCTCACCGCCCTCGGCGGGACCACCTCACTGCTGCTGTTGGCGGTGTTCACGGTCACCAACCTCGCGGTTCTGGTCCTGCGCCGGCAGCCGGTGGAGCACGCGCACTTCCGGGCGCCGACCGTGGTTCCGGTGCTGGGGCTGCTGAGCTGCGGCTTCCTCGTGTCCCCGTTGTCCGGGCGGGCGGATGCGGACTACCGGCTGGCCGGGGTGCTGCTGTTCGTGGGCGGCGGACTGTGGTTGGTGCAGCAGATCGCCGGAGCTATCGCTTCCGGTCGGAATGGTCGGCGAACCTCTCGAGGTCCCGGACATGCCCCGAGACGATGATCACGTCCTCCGCACCGATCGAGGTCTCCGGCTCCGCGTAGTGGAACGGCTGGCCGGGAGGCTTGATCCCCACGATGTTGACCTTGTGGCGACTGCGGGGGCGGCACTGATCGATGGTGCGTCCGACGACGTCCCTCGGGGGGAGCATGCGGGCGATCGCGAAGTTGTCGTCGAACTTGATGAAGTCCATCATCTGGTTGGCGACCAGGTGCGCTACGCGGACGCCGGCGTCGTGCTCGGGGAACACGACGTGGTGGCACCCGATCCGGGTGAGGATCTTTCCGTGGGCCTTGTTGATCGCCTTGGCCCACACGTGCTCCACGCCCAGGTCGACAAGGTTGACGGCCACCAGGACGGACGATTCGATCGAGGTCCCCACGCCCACCACGGCGGTGGAGAAGTCCTGCGCGCCGAGCTGTTGGAGTGCCTCGATGTCGGAGGCGTCCGCCTCCACCACGTGGGTCAGGGAGTCGGCGTACTTCTGCACGAGTCCGTGATCCCGTTCCACCGCGAGCACCTCACGCCCCTGGGAGACGAGCTGGGTGGCCAGGGAGACGCCGAAGCGGCCCAGGCCCACGATGAGCACCGGGGACTGGCGACGGTTGCGGTCAGCCAATGATCGGCCTCTCTGTGGGTAGGCGGTATCTGGTGCGCTGGGCTCGCATGGTGAGCGCGGTGGCGAACGTGATGATGCCGACGCGGCCCGCGAACATCAGCCCGGACAGAACGTACACCCCCGCGGGCTCGAGTTCCGCGCTCAGGCCGGAACTCAAACCGCAGGTGGCGAACGCGGAGATGGACTCGAAGAGCGGGCGTCCGAGGTCCTCGCCGGTGAGGACCATCAACGTCAGGGCCGAGGCCGACACGAGAGTCAGTCCCATCCCTGCGACGGACACGGCGATCCGGACAGAGGACGTGGGCAGCGCGCGGCCGTGAGCGGTGGTGTCCTCCTGCCCTCGGGCCTCGGCGAGGAAGGCGAGAAAGATGACGGCGAGGGTGGTGACCTTGACCCCGCCGGCGGTCGACACCGAACCACCGCCGACGAACATCAGCGCGTCGGTGATGAACATGGTCGACGACCTGGTGTCCGCCGGCTCGATCACCGCGAAACCCCCGGATCGCATCATCACCGAGGCGAACAGGGAGTTCTGGAGCTTGTCCGTGACGCTCTCCCCGCCGAGGGTCGCGACGTTGCTCCACTCCACCACCGCGAATCCCAGAGCCCCGACGAGCATCAGCAGGACACTGAACTCGACGGTCAGGCGGGTGTGGAGGTTCCACCTGCCGAGGTGCCACTGGTGTTTCCACAGGACCAACAGGACGGGGAAACCCAGGCTGCCCAGGAACACTGCGCAGATCAGTGCCCAGAAGACGACGGGATCGTGGGCCACCGCCGCCAGGCCGTCGGGGTGGAGGATGAAGCCGGCGTTGTTGAACGCGGAGACGGCGTAGAAGACGGCATGCCAGATCCCGTCGCCCACCGAGCCCTGCTGGGCGATCAGCCGAGGGGTGAGGATCAGGGCGATGACCAGTTCGACCACGGCCGAGGAGACCACGATCGTCTTGATCAGCGACCCGACCTCCCCCAACCCGCCCGCCGATGTCCCGGTCTGCGCCAGCAGGCGGGTGCGGACCCCGAACTGCCGGGTGACCGAGAGTGCCAGCATCGACGAGATGGTGACGATGCCCAGGCCACCCAGTTGGATCGCCGTCAGGATGACCACCTGACCCGCTGACGACCAGTGGGCGGCCGTGTCGACCGTGGTCAGACCCGTCACCGACACCGCTGACGTGGCCGTGAAGACGGCGTCGTGCAGCTCCGGCGAGCTGCCCGAGGACGTGGCCCACGGCATCATCAGCAGTGCGGTGAACAGGGCGATGGCGGAGGCGAACGCCGCGAGCGCGGATCTGGCCGGGGAGCTGTAGGTGAACGCGCGAATCGCCTGCGCGCCCGAGGAGAGGACGCCCGCGCTCCTGGACACCATGGGAGTGAGGGTAACCCCAGCGCCCTCCCCGGATGTCAGCCGCGTGCGCGTCGTGCCGCGAGTCCCAGGATCACGTCCAGGACGAGGAAGGCCGCCAGTGAGATCCCCAGGAGCGGGACGGCCCACCCGATCGCCGCGACCACGGTCACGCCGACCAGGGTTCCCACGGGGCGGCGACGCAGCAGGTCGAGCGTGGCACCACGTGCGGGGGGCCGGGCCAGACCGCCGGTGCGGGTCGGTCGCCGCGTCCACCACAGGACGTAGCCCCGGACGATGACGACGACGAGGGCCGCCGCCA
>NZ_JAALEF010000247.1:0-2733 GCF_014145245.1 Dietzia sp. B44
CCCCCTCACCGACCTCGGGCGGGACCAGGCGCGGACGGTGGGCGCCGAGCTCGCCGCCTCCGGCATCTCGCCGAGCGTGATCCTCAGCTCCGAGGCGGCGCGTGCCCGCGAGACCGCCGGCCTGATCGCCGACGCGACAGAGCTGCCCACCCGGGCCGTGCCGGGGGTGTACGAGGTACAGGCCGGACAGTACGAGATGAGGACCGGCACCGAGGCGCTGCTGGCGTACAACCGGCTCGTGCGGGACTGGCTGGAGCACGGTGACCTCTCCTCGTGCCTGCCGGGGGGAGAGAGCGCGCTGGACGTGCAGGAACGCGCGATGCCGTTGGTGACGGAGCTCCGCGAGAGCCACCTCGACAACGGTATCGACGTGGTGTTGGTGGTGCACGGCACCCTCATGCGGATGATCGCGGTGTTCGCCGGCGCGGTCCCCTCACAGTGGGCGCTGGTCAACCGGATCCCCAACTGCGGGGTCATCGAGTTGGCGCCGGACCGCGGTGGGTGGTCCTGTGAGCGGTGGGGCGACCACCTCGGACGCCCGCCGTTCTGACCGGCGGTGCGCCGGGCCGACCACCTTTCGCGCCCCGTCCTCCCCTCTGTTCGTGAACTGACCACTCCGACCAGAAGTCGCGCCCTAGTGTCAGACCCACCATGACCCTCAGCCCCGACATCCTCGCCGTCGCCCTCAAGACCGCGACGTCGTACGTCGTCAACGCGATCGAGGTCCTGCGTTTCGGCGGTCTCCAGACCGACGAGGAGTTCTCGCCGTTCGAGATCGCCACCCGTCGGCCGATGTTCCGGCTGCGCCGCTACTACGCGCCGGTGGCGGGGGTCGCGGAGCACGGACGTGTCGGCGGTGATGCGGAAGAGAGACCGCGCCCGCCGATCGTGCTCGTGCCCCCCATGATGATCTCCGCCGACGTCTGGGACGTCTCCCCGTCGACGAGCGCGGTGGCCGCGCTGCACGCGGCCGGCATGGATCCCTGGGTGATCGACTTCGGCTCCCCGGACCTCGAGGACGGCGGACTCGAACGCACCCTCACCGACCACGTGGTCGCCGTGAGCGACGCCGTCGACCTCGTCACCGCGGCCACGGGTCGCTCGGTGCATCTCGCCGGGTACAGCCAGGGTGGCATGTTCTGCTATCAGGCCGCGGCATACCGGCGCTCGCGCGACCTCGAGAGCGTCGTGACGTTCGGCGCGCCCGTCGACGTCCGCGGTAACGCCCCGCTCGGCGTACCCGAGGACCTGATCGTGAACGTCGCCCGCTTCGTCGCCGACCACGTCTTCAGCGATCGCTCGCTCCCCGGGTGGATGGCCTCGGCCGGGTTCCGCCTGCTCGACCCGATCAAGACCGCGCGTGCTCAGGTGGGTTTCCTTCGTCAACTCCACGACCGCGAGGCGCTGATCGGACACGAGCGGCAGCGCCGCTTTCTCGGCGGCGAGGGATTCGTCGCGTGGTCCGGACCGGCGATCGTCGACGTGCTCCACCAGGTGATCATCCAGAATCGAATGATGGTCGGCGGCTTCGTCGTCGGAGATCACGTCGTGTCCCTGGCCGACATCACCTGTCCCGTCCTCGCGGTGCTCGGGGAAGTCGACGAGATCGGCGTCCCGGCGGGCGTCCGGAAGATCGCGGCCGTCGCCCCCGGCGCGGACGTCTTCGAGTTCCCGGTCCGCGCCGGGCATTTCGGACTCGTCGTCGGCTCGACCGCCTCCTCGCTGACATGGCCTGCCGTCGCCGACTGGATCGACTGGAGAGAAGGCACCGGAGATCGTCCGAAGGGCATCGTCGAGGTCGGGCCCGACTCCGGTGGTGACCCGTCTCCGGGCACGGCGGTGATGCTCGCGACGGAAGGGGCGACGCAGATCGCCGGGGTGGGGGTCGGTGTGGTGCGCGGTGCCGGCCACCTCGCCGTGGGCACTCTGCGGACGACGCGGGCCCTGGGATACGAGGCGCTGCACGCCGCGCCGCGCCTGTTGCGACTGGGGCAGATCCAGACGGGGACACGCATCTCGTTCGCCAAGATCATGGCCGAGCGTGCGCGGACGCAGCCTGATGACGCGTGCTTCCTGTTCTCCGACCGCGTCCACACGTACTCGGCCGTCGACGCCCGGATCACGAACGTGGTGAGGGGGATGATCGAGGTCGGGGTGCGCCAGGGCGACCACATCGGTGTGCTCATGGAGACCCGGCCCTCGGCGCTGGTCGCGATCGCCGCGCTGTCGCGTCTCGGCGCCGTGGCCGTGCTGTTGCCCCCGTCGCAGGATCTGGCCGAACTGTTGACGCTCAGTTCCGTGTCCGAGGTGGTCGTCGACCCGGAGCACGCCGCCAGGGTCACCGACGCCGGGGCGCGGGCGCTCGTCCTCGGCGGCGGCGCGGACCGCGACCTGCCCGGAGACCTCGGCGCAGGGCTGGTCGACCTCGAACGCATCGACCCCGATGCGGTCGAGCTGCCCCGCTGGTACGTGCCGGACCCCGGCCGCGCCGGCGACCTCGCCTTCGTCGTCTTCACCCGCTCGACGGGAGCATGGCAGACCAAGCTCGTGACCAACCACCGGTGGGCGCTCTCCGCGTTCGGCACCGCCAGCGCCGCGCGCCTGACCGCCGCGTCGACGGTGTACTGCCTCAGTCCACTCCATCACCCGTCCGGTCTGCTCACCGCCGTCGGCGGGGCCGTGGCCGCCGGGTCCCGGATCGCGCTGTCGCGCGGATTCGACCCGGCGACCTTC
>NZ_JAALEF010000022.1:0-13457 GCF_014145245.1 Dietzia sp. B44
CCCGGCCGGACTCGCGCCCGGGCCGCAGATCAGACCGACCATCACCATCCTGGCCCCTCGCGGGCCCGGCGAGGAGCCCGAGGTATACCTCCCGCGAGGCGGCCCCGCGTCGATCGACGCCCTCATCGCTCTGCTCGCCCGCAGTGTCGGCGCCCACATCTCCCTCCCCGACCCCGAGGCCGGGTCCGCGGACTCGGTCCGCGGTGCGCGCCGCTACCGGATCAGCGCCGAGCTCGCCCGCCGGATCCGGCTACGCGACGGCACCTGCCGTCACCCCGGATGTTCGGTCTCCGCCGAGGACTGCGACGTGGATCATGTCGTGCCGTTCGACCATTCCGAACCGGACCGGGGCGGCCAGACCGTCGAGGCCAATCTCATGTGCCTCTGCCGGCGGCACCACAGGTTCAAGACCTTCCACACCTGGTACTACCGACTCCTGCGCGACGGGACGCTGACCGTCGTCACGGAGAGTGGTCACACCATCACCACCCTCCCCGGCGGCCCCCTGGCCAAGTGGCGGGACCGCACGTGCAACGGGTCCGAGGCGCCTCCCGGACCCGGCTCCCCCGACCGACCCTGGCTCCGCTCCCGGCCCCTCAGCACCCACTGGTACAGGCGGGCGTGCCGGATCGCCGCGCAGCGACGCGAGAACGCGGCCGCGGCTCGGGATGACGGGCTGGTCGGTGACGACCACGACCCCCCGCCCTTCTGACGCCCCGGCGCCGACGCCCTTCACCCGCCCGGTCAGCGGTGCTTGAGCAGAACCGCGCGGATCCCCTCATGGAATCCGTCGCGCAGCCGAACCCGCTGCGCCTCGGTCAGGGTGAACTCGTTGAGCATCTGACAGGCGAACTGCAGTAGAGGGCGGTCCACCGCCGGTGGGAGCACGCCCCCGGAGAGCAGGTGGGCCTGGTCGCGCTGCTCCTCGGTGGCGGCCTGCTCGTACCACCAGGTCGCGTACTGCTGGCCCACGTCGAACGGGGTCTGCTCGCCGGACGAGGTCCACACCTCCTCCGAGAGGGGCACGAACTTGGAGCGGAGCGGGCGGCGGTGAGGGGCCATCATCGACGGGCTCGGTCGCGACGACCCGTTGGGCGGGGGGCCCGGCGTCGAGGTCCTGGCCTGCGCCCGAGCCGGGGACGGCGGCTGCGACTGGGGCTCGGATTCCTGGCGCTCGGATTCCTGGGGCCCGTCTTCCCGGGGCCCGCCCTCCGAGCGCCGGGGCCGGTCCGGCGACTGTGGCTGGGACTCCGGCTGTGACTCACGGACCTTCCCCGCCGGCCCCGCTCCGGCGCCCGGCTTCGCACCGCGCCCGTTCACGGGCATCGATCCCGCGGCGGTCTCGGCGCCATCGATGTCAGCAGCATGGATCTCGGAGATCACCGCGCAGTCCTGTTCATCTGCCGCCCGCTCCTCGGCGTCGGCGGCCCACTCCTCGTCGGCGATCGTCAGGCTGGCCTCGTCGGCCACCGAGGTGGCGGACGCGCGATCGGACCTAAGATCCACCTCGACCATCCCCACCGACTCCTCGCCGACCGGCTCGCTGGCGTCGTCTCCGGGCGCGGTGGGCCGCTCGGCGGACGATCGCACCTTGGGCGGGATCGGCCCCTCCAGAACCCTGATCTGCATGGCGTCGTGGAAATCGGTGCGCGGATCCAGCACCGAGGTCGTGTCGCACGCGTGGCGCAACGCGGAGGAGATGGAATCCCAACCGAACCCCACCAGGTGCATCCGCACACCTGCATCCACCGCCACCCGGACCCCCGGGATCATGTCGGCGTCCCCGGTGACCAGCACCATGTCGGAACACTGTCCCTTGTAGGCGGCCTGGATCATGTCCGCGACCAGAAGTGTGTCGACGGCCTTCTGGGTTCGGCGCTCGCCCCATTCGATCAACTGACCCGCGCGCAGCTGAACGCCCTCGATCACGCGGAGCGTGCGCTGGTACCGGTGCGGGCCGGAATCCGGGATCCCGTCGTACCAGTTCTGTCGTTGGACCGGCTGGTCCACGAGACCGTGGGCGACCTGATCTAAACGGTGCACGACCGTGGCCAGGGATATCTCCAACTGACCGCGCGCACCCTCCTCCCAAGAGTTGTAGAAGCTAGCTAGTAGATACGAGGTATCCACTAGAACCAGTGTCCGTTCAAGCATGATGATCACTACCTATCACTTTGTCTACGTTGGACTTCCAGCATGCCGCAGGGCGGACGACCCCGCAGGGCCCGCCACCGATCACAGAAGGACACCCACCATGTCGAGCCCCACCGCCACCCCTCCCGAGCTGACCGGAAAGGTCGTGCTGGTCACCGGGGCCGCCCGGGGGCAGGGCCGGGCCCACTGCGAGGCCTTCGCGGCCGCCGGGTGCGACGTGATCGCCCTGGACCTGTGCCGCGACATCGAGACGGTCCCCTATCCGATGGCCCGGCCGGAGGACCTCCGGGCCACCGCGGAAGCCGTCCGGGCGCTGGGGCGCAGGTGCGTGACCGCGGAGGTCGACGTCCGCGACCTGCCCGGGATGCGGGAGGCCGTCGATGCCGGGGTCGCCGAACTGGGCGGACTCGACTTCGTCGTGCCCAACGCCGGGGTGTCCCCCCAGCCCTCCGCCTCCTGGGAGCGCTCAGAGGAGGAATGGGACTCCACCCTGGACATCAACCTCAAGGGCACCTGGGTCACCACGACGGCCGCGATCCCCCACATCCTGGCCACCGGCCGGGGCGGGTGCGTCGTGATCATCAGCTCGATGGTCGGCCTTCGCGGCGCACCGTTCACCGCCAGCTACACGACCTCCAAGTGGGCGGTCCGCGGGCTGGCCAAGTCGCTGGCCGGCGAGCTCGGCTTCTCGGGCGTGCGGTGCAACTCCATCCACCCCGGCAACGTCCGCACCCCCATGATCGAGAACCCGTCGATGATCGCCATGATGACCGGGGGCGAGGGCACGACGCTCGAGGACGCGGCCGAGACCTTCAGCGGGATGAACCAGCTGCCCGAGCCGTGGGTCGAGGCGTCGGCGATCTCGTCGATGGCCGTCTACCTGTGCAGCGCCGCCGGCGCGGGGATCACCGGGGCCTCCATCCCGATCGACCTGGGAGGAAGCGAGAAGTTCGGGTTGTGACGGCTCGGGCTCGGGGCGCGGACCTGTGCCGAGGGCAGGAAATGCACTCCGGCCCGCCTCTCGGATGAGAGGCGGGCCGGGGTAGCGAGCCGGTTCAGGGGGCCAGGTTTCTCACCTGGCCGCGCCTGATCAGGTGGACGGCGTGGGCGCCACCGGGCGGGGAACGCTGACGGTCGAGCCGGTGGCGGTCCACACCAGGGTCCAGAAGATGTCGACGATGGGCTGGATGGCCTGCAGGAAGATGTCGTTGGCACTGCTCATGATGTGTCCCCTTGTGATCCGTACTGAAAGCGTACTTGCGTATCTGGCGGTCTGGTGGTCCCCGTTGCCGCCGGACGGGCTCCAGCAATTCCCTCGAGCCCCCCGCGGCGCGTGACAACCCCTATGTCGCCGCGAACCCGGTCGACGTTACACAACCGTGACAAACGATGTGGCATCGACAGGCTCCGCCGCTGGCCAGAGCGCCGTAGCCTCGACCCGAGCGGGGTTCCCACTCCCCTAGTCGAGGCGCCCCGCCACGGGCCGAGGTCGAGCCTCAAGTGTGACCCAACCAACTAAACCCTACCTACGCGACCGTAAGTTACGGTACCGTAGGTTCATGGCTATCACGGACATCCCGGAATTCGCACACCTCTCCGAGGCCGACATCGAAGCCCTCGGTGAGGAACTCGAGCAGATCCGCCAGGACATCATCGGTTCCCTCGGCGAGCGGGACGCGACCTACATCCGCAACACGATTCGCTTCCAGCGCGCCCTCGAGGTGGGCTCTCGTGCACTGCTGATGGTCGGGTCGCGCAACCGCACCGCGTGGGCCATTGGCGCAGGCGCACTCGGGCTCTCCAAGATCGTCGAGAACATGGAGCTCGGACACAACATCATGCACGGGCAGTGGGACTGGATGAACGACCCGGAGGTCCACTCCACCACGTGGGAGTGGGACATCGTGGGCACCGCCGAGCACTGGAAGCAGACTCACAACTACATCCATCACAAGTACACCAACATCGTCGGCCTCGACGACGACGTCGGGTACGGAGTGCTCCGCGTGACGCGCGACCAGCGCTGGCACCCGTTCTTTTACGGCAACCTGGTCTACAACGCGGTGCTCGCGCTGCTGTTCCAGTGGGGCGTCGGTATCCAGCATCTCGAGCTGGGCAAGGTCGCGAAGGGGCGGGACGACCGCCGCGAGACCATGAACAAGCTCGGCCTGTTCGCCAAGAAGGCCGGGCGCCAGCTCGCGAAGGACTACGTGTTCTACCCGGCGCTCTCGCGCAAGGGCTGGAAGTCCACGTTGACGGCCAACCTCGCCGCCAACGGCATCCGTAACGTGTGGACCAACGCGGTGATCTTCTGCGGGCACTTCCCCGACGGCGCCGAGAAGTTCACCAAGAAGGACGTGGAGAACGAGACGCGCGCCGAGTGGTACCTCCGGCAGATGCTCGGCTCCGCCAACCTCACCGGCGGGCCGGTCATCGACTTCCTCTCGGGCAACCTGTCGTACCAGATCGAGCACCACATCTACCCCGACATGTCGTCCAACCGTCTGGCCGAGGCGTCGGTCCGGGTTCGCGAGGTCTGCCGCAAATACGACCTGCCGTACGTGGCGGGCCCGCTACCCGTGCAGTACTTCAAGGCGTGGCGCACCATCGCCAAGATGTCGCTGCCCGACCACATGCTGCGGCGCACGGCCGACGACGCCCCGGAGACGCACTCCGAGCGCATGTTCGCGGACCTGCCCAAGCCTCTCCCGGCGCAGGAGGAAGGACAGCGGGCCGGCCTGCAGACGGCACTCAAGTACTCAGAGAAGCGGCGCGCCCGCAAGGTCGCCTCGGCGGCCTGACCCGCCCGGCCTCCCTCTCCACGCCCCGACACCGAAACCGGTGTCGGGGCGTGGAGTTGTTTCGATCCAGGAACGGGATCCCGGCGATAGGCTGACCCTCTAGTCGGCAGCGGCCCGCGCTACAGCGGTCGAGCTGAAGGCCTGTGAACCACGACGACGGGAGCCACCATGGAGGACCGGCGCATGCTGATCGCCGATTCGGCGATCGAGGTGGTGGCCAGGGACGGCGTCCGCGCGCTGACCCACCGCGCCGTGGACTCCGAGGCCGGACTGCCCTCCGGCTCGACCTCCTATTATTGCCGGACCCGTGCGCAACTTCTCTCACTCACCGTCGACAGGCTCACCTCTCTCCTGCGAGGGTTCGTCGAGGTGTCCGGGATCCAGGAACTCGCCTCTTCGGACGCCGACGACGTCCTGTCGATGCTCACGCGGATGATCGAAGGCCTCCTCGCCGACTACCGCGGCGAGTTGGCGGCCCGCTCCGCGCTCATCATGGAGCTCACCGGCAAGGACGACACCACCGATCTCGTGGCCGCCCTGCTGGACCCGAGCGACCTTGCCGGGGCCCTCGACGCCGCCGGACTGCGCGACCCCGCCGCCGCCGCCCTGGACATCCTGGCCGTGTACGAGGGGCTGCTCTGGGAGCGCACAGTGGGCCGGTTGGCCGGCGCCGAGGTCGACAACGAGCACGACGCCGACCTCCTGGGGTCCGCGCTCTCGCGCCACGAACATCGCGGTGGACGCCTCTTCGGCCTCCTGCGCTGAACCCACGCTCCTCCGGGGCACCGATTCGCACTACTCCCATGCCCAGATGCGGCGCGTTGTTGACGCGTGTCCAGACACGGGACCACGTTCACTTAGGTTTACCTAGCTATCCTTCAGTGTTCTCACAGGCTATAGTTTCGGCCCAGAAGCACCATGACGCGTCAGTCATCTGTCGTGACTGCAGGATTCGTGCCTCTGCCACCCCTCTGCCCGAAACCTCTAACAGCCGGCGACAACCACTGTGCGGGTCCATGTATGCGGTGTTCAGTTGCTTTCCCGAGCTGCTCCCGCCTCGCCGGGCCCGCTCGGCACACCAGGACCGAGCCGGACCGGTTAGTGCTCGGCCGGAGCAGCAGGGAGAACTGAGGCATCGAATTAATCAGTTTGTTTTGACAGTCGGCGTTCATGTGTCATAGTGATTCTCGTCACTGATTCGAAACGAATCGGACGCACCCCTCCCCTCGGGTCGACCGACCCCCGCACCAGAAGGACGGTTCATCATGAGCCAGGCAGCTTCCTACTTCTTCACCCTCTACGCACTCATCAACGACCGCCTGGACGAGCGCAAGGACCGCGGTGCTACGGCCGTGGAGTACGGCCTGATGGTCGGGCTGATCGCGGTCGTGATCATCGTGGCCGTCACCGCGCTGGGCGGTCAGCTCAACACCTTGTTCGAAGGTGTTCGCGACTCGTTCATCGGGGTCAACGAGGCCGCGGCGGGTTAAGACTTCGTCTGAATATTGGCTTCGGCGCAGCGCCTCATTCGGGGCGCTGCGCCGAAGCTAACTATCCCCTCTGCCCTCCCCCTCCCCCTCGAGGATTCGCCATGACCAGATCCCTCCGTGACCGCGGAGCCGCGGCCGTGGAGTTCGCACTGGTCGTCCCGATTCTGTTGACGCTCGTCATCGGGATCATCGAATTCGGCCGGGCCTACAACATCCAGACCACGCTTTCCAACGCCGCTCGTGACGGCGTTCGCGTGATGGCGCTGCAGAACGACGTTGACGCCGCCAAGTCGGCCGCGACAGCAGCCGCGATCGGATTGGGCATTCCCGAGTCCGACGTCGAGGTGACACCTGCTAACTGCGCACCCGAGGACTCGACCCCCACCGCGACAGTCACCGTCACCTACCCCTTCGAATTGCTCAGCGGGTTCCTCCCGATGGGCGACTTCACCCTCACCGGCACCGGGAGCATGCGATGCAACGGGTAGACGCGATTCGGGCAGGCAGCGACCGAGGAGCCGTGAGCGTTCTTGTCGCCCTGCTGATGGTTCCCCTCATCGGGTTTGCCGCCATCTCGATCGACATCGCCGCCGTTCACTCCGACAAGCAGAAGTTGCAGATGGGAGCCGACGCCGCCGCTCTGGCGATCGCCCAGGATTGTGCCAGGAGCGACTGTGGGACCACACGGGCCAGAACAACCGCCCGGCAGCTCGTCGACATGAACGCCTCCGCGGCCGAGAACTCGGTGTCGGTGGACCTCGTGGCAGCAGCCGGCAAGGTCACCGTCGACACGTCCGGTACCCGAGAGCACTGGTTCGCACCTGTTCTGGGAATCAACGAGTCCGAGGTCGGAGCCGTAAGTACCGCGGGGTGGGGTTCGCCGATCAGCGGTACGTCTGCCCTTCCGCTCGCCTTCTACGTGTGTGAGTTCTGGGCGCAGACCGGCGGAGGGATTCCGTCGGACAAGATCGAGCGGACCATCGAGTTCACCAAGACCTCCAACACGGACTGCCCCGTTCCCTCGGGGAACCTGGTTCCGGGAGGGTTCGGCTGGTTGGCCCCGAATGCGGGAACCTGTCAGGCATTCACCAGGATCGGTCAGGAAGTTCAGGGAGCCCCCGGCAACAAGGGGGGTACGAGTTGCATGTCGTCCCTCCACAACAAGACGATCCTTCTTCCCCTGTTCGACTCGTACCGCGGCCAAGGCAACAACGCCTACTACCGCGTCTACGGGTACGCGGCATTCACGATCACCGGCTACCACTTGTCCGGCGCGAACTGGAACAGCCCGTGTAGCGGCAATGAACGGTGCATCAGTGGCTACTTCACAGAGTTCCTCGATCGTTCAGACGACTTCGAGTACGGGCCGAGCACGCAGAATCTCGGCGCCACTGCCGTCTACCTCCTCCCAAACGAGTAAGTGAGCTGAAGTGAACCGTCGTGTCGTGGCAGTAGCCGTCGCCGTCCTCCTGGCGCTCCTGGGCGCTGTCCTCCTGCTGCGCTACGTCAGCGCAGCAGACGAACGGGCCATGGCGGACCTCCAGCCGGTGAGCGTCCTGGTCGCGACCGCGCCGATCAGCGAGGGAACCCCTGCGTCCGCACTCGGCGAGCTGGTGGAGCTGCGAGAACTTCCCGCCACGGCTGTGGGACCGAATTCGGTGACCGACCTCCGGGAGCTCGGAAACATGGTCGCGGCCACCGATCTCGCTGCCGGGGAACAGCTTCTGGCCGGGCGTTTCGCGTCACTGCAGTCCCTCCAGCAGTTCGGCGGCATCCCCGCACCGGAGGGATTCCACCAGGTGACGATTCCTCTGAACTCGCCCCAGGTCGTGGGCGGAACCATCACCCCCGGGGACACGGTGGGTGTCTTCGCCACGATCGGAGACCAGACCCACCTGCTGCTCCACAAGATCCTCGTACTGCGCGTCCAGGGCGGGTTATCTCCCTCCGCGTCCGAAGAGGCCGGTTCGACCGATCCCGCAGACGCCCCGGTTCACGACGGCGGCGCGATGGTGACTTTGGCACTCACGGCCCCGGACGCGGAAAAGGTCGTCTTCTCGGGAGAGAACGGCTCGATCTGGCTCTCCCTCGAGGACTCCGCCACACCGGAGGACGGCACCCGCATCGTCAACCCGGGGAACGTGTACCGATGAACAACATTCTGCTGGCCACCGACTTCGTCGACCTCCGCGACCGGTTCCGGGCCGCCACCGGCCAGTCGATACCGGCACTGCCCCCGGGCCCGCTCCCGGAAAGCCCAGCGCAGCTGTTCCAGCAACTCGGCGGTGGGGAGATCCCCGAGGTCGTCGTGATCGACGAGCGCTCCGGGACAGAAGCCGCCCTCGCGCTGGCCTCGCGGCTCGATGTCGAGTGCCCCGGTATCGCAGTGGTCCTGGTCAGCGACCGGGTCGCCGAACTCGGACTCGCGGCCATGCGGGCGGGGGTGAGCGACATCGTCCCCACCGAATCGGAGGAGGACGAGATCCGAGGGGCACTTGATCGAGCCATCAGGGTCACCCGACAGCGCGCTCCGGCCGGACACGGGGATGGCACCGACGCCGGCGCGGGCCCGCAGTCGCGGCGCGGGCAGGTGATCAGCGTGGTCTCGCCCAAGGGCGGCGTGGGCAAGACAACCATCGCCGCCAACCTGGCCGTCGGGCTTGCCCGGTCCGCACCACATTCCACGGTGCTGGTGGACCTGGATCTGCAGTTCGGAGATGTCGCCAACGCTCTCAACCTCACACCCGAACACACCATCGTCGACGTGGTGCAGGGAGCGGCCGCGCGCGACTCGATGGTGCTCAAGACGTTCCTCACCCAGCACGACACCGGCCTGACCGTGGTGTGCGGACCGAACTCCCCGGCCGAGGCCGAACTGGTGGGCGTATCGGAACTCACCCATCTCCTCCAGACGCTGGCGGCGGAGTTCCGATATGTCGTCATCGACACCGCCCCGGCACTGACAGACCACACCCTCGCGGCCCTCGATATGACCGACGACCTGATCCTGGTCACCAGCATGGACGTTCCCGGAGTGCGGGGACTGCGCAAAGAACTGGACATTCTCCGTGACCTCGGGATGGGCTTCGACCGCCGCCACGTGGTGGTGAACTTCGCCGACACCCACAGCGGGCTCACCCGAGCGGATGTAGAGGCGACGATCGGTACCGGTGTGGACCTCGTCTTGCCTCGCTCGCGGGCGGCTGCGGTATCCATCAATCAGGGGGTTCCGCTGATGCAGAACGAGGTCCGCGATCCCATGACCAAGAAGCTACGACGCCTGGTGGATCGCTTTGCCCCTGCGCCCTTGAAGGAGCCCGGGCCCGCGGCGACCAAGCTCGGTTCCCGACTCGGAGGCCGTCACCGCCTGCGCCGAGGAGGCACACGATGAGCCTGAGCGACCGCCTGCGCGCCGCCCGAGGCGAGAGCGCCGCGCCCGAACTCGCCCCGGGCGACCCGGCCACAACGCCGGCCATCACGCCTGCGCGGGAGACCTCGATCGCTCCTGGTCAGAGCGGTGCCACCGTACCTCCGCGAGCCATCCCGGCTACCGCGCCACCGCAGACCATCAGGGTCACCCAGCCGGCTTCCCCGGTTCCCTCGGCGCTACCCGAGCCCGACGCGTTGATCGCCCTCAAGGAGCGCGCGTCCGCCGCGCTGTTCGAACGGGTCGGGGCCAGGCTCAACAACCCGTCGCTCACCGAGGATCAGCTCCACGCCCTGGTGCGCACCGAGCTCAACAAGGTCGTGGAAGACGAGACGGTCCCGTTGACCGCTGAACAGCGGCTGCGGCTCATCAGCGATATCCAGGACGACGTCCTGGGGCACGGTCCGCTGGAGCGACTACTGGCCGACCCCACGGTCACCGAGATCATGGTCAATGGCCCGGACATGATCTACGTCGAGCAGAGGGGGCGGCTCACCCGGAGTTCCGCCCGTTTCACCTCCGAGGAGCACTTGCGTCAGGTCATCGAGCGGATCGTCTCCCGGATCGGGCGACGAATCGACGAGTCCTCCCCTCTGGTCGACGCCCGCCTGGCGGACGGCTCCCGCGTCAACGCCGTGATCCCCCCGCTGGCGGTCAACGGCTCCTCGCTGACCATCCGTAAGTTCTCCAAGGATCCCTTCAAGGTCAACGACCTGATCGGGTTCGGCACCCTCACCCCGGAAATGGCCGAGCTCCTGCGGGCCTGCGTCCAGGCCCGGCTCAACATCATCGTCTCCGGCGGCACCGGCAGTGGAAAGACCACGCTGCTCAACGTCCTGTCCTCGTTCATCCCCGAGTCCGAGCGCATCGTCACCATCGAGGACGCGGTCGAGTTGCAGATGCAGCAGGATCACGTGGTCCGGTTGGAGGCCAGGCCCGCGAACATCGAGGGCAAGGGCGAGATCAGCATCCGCGATCTCGTACGCAACTCCCTGCGTATGCGCCCGGACCGGATCGTGGTGGGCGAGGTCCGCGGCGGCGAGACCCTGGACATGCTCCAGGCCATGAACACCGGTCACGACGGGTCACTGTCGACCGTCCACGCCAACTCCCCGCGCGACGCGGTGGCCCGCCTCGAGACCCTGGTTCTGATGGCGGGGATGGACCTTCCGTTGCGGGCCATCCGGGAGCAGATCGCCTCCGCCGTGGACGTGATCATCCAGCTGACCCGATTGCGCGACGGCACCCGGCGGGTCACCGCGGTGACCGAGGTCCAGGGGATGGAAGGGCAGACGGTCACCCTGCAGGACGCGTTCCTCTTCGACTACTCCGCAGGTCTGGGACCCGACGGCAAGTTCCTCGGCAAGCCGATCTCCACCGGGGTGCGCCCTCGCTTCACCGACCAATTCAAAGAAATGGGCATCACGCTCTCGCCGCGGGTGTTCGATGTTCCCTCACCCCCCGGGAAAAGCCGATGAACGAGTCCATGGGCCAGGTCCTGGCCTCCCCGGCCGGACTCGGGGTGGCAGCACTTTCTCTGGCGCTGCTCATCGGCGCTCTTCTCGTGCTCTCCCCGCGTCCGGGCCGTGTCCCTCGCGCCCGACGTCGACCGGGCGTTCACGAGGGGCCCGGGATCATCTCGCGCACGGCGACGGCGGCCACCTCGGCCATCGACACCGCCTTGAGCCGCCGCGGCGCACCGGGGGCCGGTGCGCTGGAACGCGCCGGGGTCAAGATGGGCCTCCAGGACTTCGTCTTCCTGGTGGGCGTCGCCGCAGTGGTGACCTTCGCACTGGGGCTTGTCGCTGTAGGGCCGGTCACCGGACTCTTCCTGGCCGCGCTCACTCCGATCGGTGCCAAGTTCGCGCTGGACATCCGCGCCTCCCGTCGCCGGGCCGCCTTCGCCGACCAGCTGGACGACTCGTTGCAGCTCATGGCCAGTAGCCTGCGGGCCGGCCACAGCCTGCTCCAGGCCCTGGCCTCCGTTGCGCGAGAGGCCGAGGAGCCCACCTCGGAGGAGTTCGCCCGCATCATCAACGAAACCCGGGTCGGCCGTGATCTCGCCCCCGCACTGGAGGAGACCGCCCGGCGCATGGGGAGCGAGGACTTCGAGTGGGTCACGCAGGCCATCGCGATCAACCGCGAGGTCGGCGGCAACCTGGCCGAGGTGCTCGACGGGGTCGGTCACACCATCCGCGAGCGGAACCAGATCCGCCGCCAGGTGAAGGCGCTGGCCGCCGAGGGCAAACTCTCGGCCTACGTCCTCATGGCACTGCCCTTTGGCATTGGCGGCTTTTTGTTCGTGAGTAATCCCGAGTACATCTCCAAGTTCACGGAGGGCCTCCTGGGTTACACGCTGATCGGCGTCAGCGTGGTGTTGCTCGTGGTTGGTGCGCTCTGGCTGCGCAAGGTCGTCAACATCAGGTTCTGAACGCATCGAGCGTTCTGGAAGGAGGCATGCCGTGGCACCGATGGCCCTGTTCGCCGTCTCGGTCCTGGCGGTGGCGGTGTTCCTGCTGAGCTGGGCGGTGCTCGCCGGACCCGGCCGGGCGCGCCAGCGCACGGTGCTCAACCTGACACGCGGGATGTACCCGGAACACCAGGTGGTCGACGAAGCGGCGCCAGACGATGAGGAGACCGCCAACGCACTGGCCAGGGTCGCGCGGAAACTCACCCCGGCGCCGTCGGTCCGGATGCTCGAGAAGCTGCAGATCAAAGCCGGCAGACCTCAGGGGTGGCCCCTCGAGAAGCTGCTGGTAGCCAAACTCGTGCTGGGCATCGGGGTGGCGCTGTTGAGCGTAGCGTTCGTCTCCAGCACCACCGGGGCGCTGCCGTTGTTGATGGCGGTGGCAGTGACCCTGGTCTGCTACTTCCTCCCAGAGCTCCTACTGCACAGCCGCGGCCAGGAGCGCAGCCAGGCCATCCAGCTGGAACTGGCCGACACCCTGGACCAGATGACCATCGCGGTGGAGGCCGGGCTGGGTTTCGACTCGGCCATGGCCCGCGCGGCGAAGAACGGCAAGGGCCCACTCGCCGATGAGTTCACCCGCACCCTGCAGGAGATCCAGGTGGGCCAACTGCGCCGGCACGCGTACGAATCGTTGGCCCGCCGCACCGACGTCGCCGACCTGCGCCGATTCGTCCGCGCCATCATCCAGGCTGACGCCTACGGCATCTCGATCGCCGACGTGCTGCGCACCCAGGCCTCGGAGTTGCGGAGCAAGCGCCGCCAGCGCGCGGAGGAGAAGGCCATGCAGATCCCGGTCAAGGTGATCTTCCCCCTGATGGTGTGCATCCTGCCGGTACTGTTCATCGTGCTCCTGGGCCCGACAGCGATGAACATGATGGAGGCCTTCTCCTAGTGGCCGTCACCCTCACGCCAGTGACCGTGCTCCTCACCGCGGTGGTGTGCGGGGCACTCGCCGCGGCGCTGACCGGGTGGATCCGATCCATCGCAGACTCCGACTCCCGCTGGCTGCGCTCCGGTCTCCACGTGGGCCTGGCCGCCGCCGGTGGGGCGGGAGCCGCCGGGCTGGCCGGCACCGTTCCCGAGCTGGTCGCGTTCGCGGCGCTCGCGGTGGCCTG
>NZ_JAALEF010000248.1:0-11514 GCF_014145245.1 Dietzia sp. B44
GTGCCCGGCCTCATCGGCGCGGCGCTGGTCGTGGAGGTCGCGTTCGGCTACAGCGGCGCCGGCAGCCTGCTCGTCACCCTCATCGCCAACCGCGACACCGTTCCGGTCGCCACGCTGGTCACCGTGGCCGCCGCCGTCACCGCGGCCTCACTGCTCGTCGCCGATCTGATCACCGGGTCCGGACCCCGGCGGTGGCTCCGGTGACCCACGCGCACCTCGCCCGCGCGCTCCTCGTGGGACTGCTCACCAGCGGGCTCACCCTCGCGCTGCTCGGGCCTGTCCTGGCGCCCGTACTCGGGTTGCCCACCCCGGACGCCGTCGTCGGCGGTGCCTTCACCCAGGACAACGCCGCGTGGGGGACGGACCGGCTGGGCCGGGACGTGTTGGCGCGGGCGATGCACGGCAATCTGCCGCTCGTCGCCATCTCGGTGACAGCGGCGTTCCTGGCCACCGCGACCGGGGCCGTGGTCGGTCTCACACTCGCCTGGATCCCAGCACTGCGCCCGCTGGTGCGGTTCGCGACGGATGTGCTGGTCACCCTCCCCCCGGTGCTCATCATCCTGGTCGTGGCCACGGCCGGAAACGGCTCGGTCGTGGTGGTGGGGGCGGTGACGACCGTGCTGTTCATCCCAGTGAGCTCCCGCTACCTGGAGGCCGCGAGCGCCCCACTCCTGGAATCCGGGTTCGTGGAGGTCGCTCGCGCGGAGGGCCGCTCACGCCTGGACGTCACGGTGCGGGAGGTCGTCCCGGGCCTGTCCCGGCCGCTGCTGACCGAGCTGTCCGTGCGCTTCACCAGCACCGTCTACCTGGTCAGCACGCTGGCATTCCTGGGCGGAGGTCTCGGAGGGGGCGGCGACGACTGGGCGTCGACCGTCCGGGACTCGATCGCCGGGGTGACGCTCAATCCGTGGTCCGTGATCGTGCCGGCGATCGGGATCGCGCTCCTGACTGTGCCGCCGGCGCTGCTCGCCGACCGGGAAGGGCACGGGACCCTCTGATGGTGGCCGCCTCTGCGCTCCGCGTGCGTGACCTGGTGATCAGGGACCGAACCGGCGCGCCGCGTCTCGAGGTACCGCGACTGGACATCGAGGCCGGTGACCGCCTGGTGCTGGTGGGACCGTCCGGGGCCGGGAAGTCGACGCTCGCCCGCGCGCTGCTCGGCGACGTCTCCCCCGGCCTGTGCGTGGCCTCTGGTGCGGTCTCCATCGACGGCGTGGACGCACTGGGCGCGAACGCGCGGCAGGTGCGCCGGCTGCGCCGTCGCAGCTCCTTCGTCGACCAGGACCCGGGTGTGGCGCTGACCCCGTGGCGCCGGATCGATCAGCTCACCGAGGAGAACGCGGCCCGCCCGGGACTGGGCCTCCACTACGCGCGGGAACTGGGACTGCCCGTCGACGAGGACTGGCTGCGGCGCCGACCGGCCCAGCTCAGTGGCGGCCAACGGCGCAGGGTGGCCATCGCGCGAGCCCTGTCCGTCGACCCGGGTCTCGTGGTGCTCGACGAGCCCACGGCCGGACTCGACCCGGACACCGCACGGGCCTTCACGGAACTGCTCCTCTCCGTGACGGCGGGCCGGACTCTCGTCCTGGTGACCCATGACGCCCGCCTGGCGCACGCGGTCGGGGGAAGGGTCGTGACGGTGGACGCCGGACGCGTGTATCAGGCGGCACCGCCGGTGGACACGGGCCGAGGGCCGAGGCGCCAGGCGCCTGATCCCGAAGGGACACACACCGGCCTGACCTTCGACTCCGTCGAGGTGGCGCATCCGAACAGCACTCCCATCGGCCCGCTCGACGCGGTCGTGCCGACGCGGTCACTCCTCGCACTGGCAGGCCGCTCGGGTTCCGGGAAGTCGACACTGCTACGCGCCGCCGTGGGCCTTCATCCTCCGATCCGGGGACGCGTGCTGATCCATGGGGAGGAGCTGGCCCCGCGGGTACAGAACCGGCCGCGCGCCCACATCGACTCGTTCGCGTTGGTGCCCCAGGACTCCTCGCTGGCCCTGGCCCCGGCGGTCACCGTGGGCCGCAGACTCCGCCGACTCGCCCGCGACCACCGCACCGACCTGTCCCAGGTCTGCGAGGAGCTCCAGCTCGGTCCAGAGCTCCTGGAACGCCGGCCCGGAGCCCTGTCGGGCGGCCAGCGGCAACGCATCGCGTTGGCCGCCGCGCTGCTCCGCGGGCCCGACGTGCTCCTCGTCGACGAACCCACCGCGGCGCTCGACCGGTCGACGAGCAGCGCGGTGCTCACCCGTCTCGAGCAGGCGTCCGCCGCCGGTGCCGCCGTCCTCGTGGCGACGCATGACGCAGACGTGATCGCCCGCTGCGACTCGGTTCTCACGCTGCCGGACGCCGGATAGCCCTGTGCCACCCGGCGTCCTACCAGCGGTTCCGCGACTCCTCCGCCCACCCGGTGAGGCCGTCCAGGCGCACCGCGGTGCCATCATCCAGGACCCCGGTTCCGGACCAGGTGCCGAAGGCCTGATGGGTGCGCACGGCCAGGATCCCGAGTTCGGTGATGTCCCGGCGGAGGTGGAACGGGGTGAGCGTGGCGTCCAGTCGCTCGCCGCGGACCCGCCAGGCCGCCGCCGGATCCGCCAGGTCATAGGTCCAGTGCAGATCCTCGCTGATCTTGTGCAGACGGCCGTCCACGAGGATCCCGTTCTCCGTGGACCCCGTCCCGTCCGTCCACCGGCCACCCACCTGCAGCGCACACGGCACACCGTCGACCACGCCGCTGCCCGCTCCCCAGTTCCACCGGGTCGCGTACCGCCAGCGCCCGCGCCCGCGGTCCAGGACCGCCCACCCGGTCCCGAGGTCGCGAGCGATCCCGTCCAGGGTCACCGAGCCGGTGACGGGGTTGGCGAGATCCTTGAGGGTGTACTGGAAACGGCGCTCAGTCCACGGCACCACCACCCCGAGACTGTCATGGCCCGGGCGGAGGACATCCAGGTCCACCCGAAGGCCGGGAGCGCGCACCCGGATCGCGGTGGCGCCCTCGTCGTCGTCGTCGATCTCGATTCCCACCCGACCCGAACCCACGCCGGCCGACGCGTGCACGGTCCCCACCCCCGCCTCGTCGCTGAATGCGGGCCGGGCGAGCGGGTTGATCCCGCTGCGGGTGGTCTCCACCCCGGTACGGCGGTCCAGGACGTAGACCGCGCAGGTGGACAGGTAGTCGAGACCGGCCACGGTGAGCCCCACCACGAACCGGTCGGTCACGATGCCCCAGTACTCCCAGCGCTTGGTCCGGCCCCACCCGGCGATGGCGGTGCGGTGCAGCGGGGTGCGGGTCCAGCCGACGGCAGCCGGATCGAGTCGGCGGCCGCGGGCCAGGTCGGTGGGCCGGATGATCTCACGCTCGTCGGTCATGCGCCCACTTTTCCATTCGCGCCCGCTCGGCATTCGCGCGGTCCACAGTGGGACGAGAGGGACCGATGGCGCGACCGCCGAGGGTTGCCTATGGTGCGGTGGACCCGACTGACCTGGAGGGCTCGTGTCCACACTCGATCTATTGCTCGCGACCGTCGGCGCGCTCGGCGTCGTGATCGTCGCCCTGTCCGCGCGACTTCACCGGTGGCCGGTGTCGGAGCCGCTCATCGCGCTCGGGGTCGGCATAGTCCTGGGCCCCGTGGTCATGGGTGTTCTCGACGTCCCCGACATCGTCGCCGACCCCTCCACGCTCCATCACGGCGCGGAGATCCTTCTGGCCATCTCCGTGATGGGTGTGGCTCTTCGCTACCCCTTCTCGGCGATCCGTCGTCACTGGCGGCGTCTGACGCTCCTCCTGGTGGTGGTGATGCCCGCAATGGCGCTGATCTCCACCGGTCTCGCGATCTGGGCGTTGGGGATCCCCTTCGCGGTGGCGCTGCTCTTCGGTACTGCGATCTGCCCCACGGATCCCGTCCTCGCCTCCGCGGCGGTGACCGGCGACGCCGCCGAGCGGGACCTCCCCGAGGACGACCGGCAACTGCTGTCACTCGAGTCGGGGGCGAACGACGGATTGGCCCTTCCCCTGGTCGTGGTCGCGCTCGCCGTCGCCACCCCCCTCACCGCCGGGCAGGCCGCCCTGGAGATCGGCTGGCAGATCCTCGGTGCCCTGGTGCTGGGCGTCCTCGCCGGAGTGTCGGCGGCCAAGGCCCTCCATTTCTCGGAGCGCCACCACACTGCCGAGAACGGCCCGATCCTGATGTTCACCCTGCTGCTGGCGTTGCTGGTCCTCGGTGGCTCGGGCCTGCTGGGAGTCAACGGGGTCTTCGCGTCATTCGTCTCGGGATTGGCCTTCAACCTGGCCAGCGTCGGGCACGAGAGACAGGTGGAGGTGGAGATCGACGAGGCGATCAACCAGTTCGCGGTCCTGCCGTTCTTCCTGGTCCTCGGAGCGATGCTGCCGTGGGACCAGTGGGAGCAGTTGGGTTGGGGTGCGGTGGTCCTCACGGCTGCAGTGCTCGTCCTGCGGCGCCCGCCAGTGCTTCTCGCCCTCATGCGTCCGCTCGGATTGCGGGTACGCGACGCCGCGTTCCTCGGCTGGTTCGGGCCGGTCGGGGTCGCGGCGATCTTCTATCTGACCGAGGAGGCGTCCAGAGCGGGTCCGGATCCCCTGTTGCTGGGTGTGGGCACCCTGGTCGTGGTGGCCAGCACGCTCGCACACGGCGTCTCCTCGGCTCCCGGTCGCGCGATGTTCAGGTCCGCCGCGCGACACGACGAGGACAGAGCCAGCCGCCCGATCCGCTGAAGCCGCGCGCGCGACTTCCGGGTCGTCAGTGGTCGGCCCAGCCACGCAACGGGGCCAGTGCCTCCTCGTCCCCGGCGCTCGAGGCACCGATCACCGAGAGCGTGCCATCCGATTCCAGGCACACCGCTGCCACCTGGTCCAGCCCGCCGAAGCCGCTCGAACGCATGGCCTGGAACACCTCGTCCCGGGTGAGCCTGCTCGAGGCGATCGCGTCCTCCAGCAGGGTCCCCCGCTGCGCCAGCAGGACGGGCCTGGCACGCACGACCGTCCGCCCTTTGACGAGCCTCGAGGTGAACAGACTCACCACGACCTGGAGTCCGAGCAGGAGAGCTATCCCGACCAGCCCGGTCACCAGTGCCAGATCCGACGAGGTGAGGATCGTGGCCAGCAATGACCCCAGCGCGACCGTGACGACCATGTCGAAGGCGTTGAGCTTGGACAACACCCGCTTGCCGCTGAAGCGGATCGCCGCGACCATCGCCACGTACGCGACCGGGCCGATCAGCAGAACGCGCACGATCGGGTCGAGGGACGAGAACCACATGGGGACCTCCGGGGTCGGCGACGTGAGGACAGCTCACGCTACCCGGGGCTCTCCCCACCGACGGCGGACCGCAGGGGGCCCGCCGTCGGTGGGGAGAGCGTCAGGCCGTGCCCGCGTCTGCGTTACCGGCCTTCCACGTCTCCCACGGGACGTTCCAGTCGCCCAGACCGTCCCACCCCGGCAGCGTCGGGCCGACCGTTCCGGTGACCTCGAAGATGTCGCCGCGCTTGACGTTGTCGTAGAACCACTTGGCATCTGACGTCGTGACGTTGAGGCACCCGTGGCTCACGTTCTGGCTGCCCTGAGCCCAGACGGACCACGGGGCGGCGTGGACGAAGATGCCGCTGTAGGACATCCGCGTGGCGTACTGGACCGGGGTCCGGTAGCCCTCCGGCGAGTCGACCGGAACGCCGTAGGTCGAGGAGTCCATGATCATCGAGGCGAGCTTCTCGCCGATCACGTACGTGCCGTTGGGGGTCGGGGTGTCGGGCTTGCCCATCGAGGTGGGCATGGTCTTGATCACTTCACCGTTGCGCTCGATCACGATCTGTTTGGTCGAGTCGTCCACCCGGGAAATGACCGCGTCGCCGATCTGGAAGTCGCTACGCGCGTCCTCCTGGCCGTACATACCGCCGCCCAGATCCTCGCCGTAGATGTCCACGTGGACATCGATCCTGGTACCGGGCGCCCAGTACTCGGCCGGACGCCACCGGACCTCCTGGTTGGAGACCCAGTAGAAGGCGCCCTCGACCTCTGGTTCGGTACGGATGTGAATGTTGTCCTGGGCGGCCCGGCGATCCGAGATCGGCTCGTCGAACATCACCGCGACCGGCTGACCGATGCCCACCGTCGAGCCCTGACCGGTGGTGAGATAGGCCGCCGTCATGATGCGCGGGGTGAGGGTGCTGAACGTGACGTTCTTCCGCGTGACGAGGCCGTCCTGGTCTGTCGCGGTTGACTCGAGCGTGTACTCGCGGGAGTACCCCAGGTCCTCGGTCGTCCGCCACTCCGTCAGGTCGGGGTTGAACTCGCCCTGGACCTGGACGCCCTCCGGGTTCCGCATGACCACGGTGTCGAGACGACCGTCGCTGGCGGTGAGGACCACCGGCTCGGCGGGGTTGGCGTCCAGTGATCCGTCTTCGACGGACAGGTCGATGACCGCGGCCGGCTCCGCCGGGGCTTCGGCCACCTGGGCCTCGCCCGCGCCGCCGGCGCCGATCGTGCACCCGGTCAACACGAGGGAGCCGGCGAACACGGCGGCCAGAGCGAGTCGGGATCTCGACCGGGAACCCGGGTCCCGTCGTCTGGTCCGATCCGTGTGGCGCAAGTTCACTAATGGCCCCTTCCGAGCATCATCCCCCCCCGGACGTCGACATGACCGGCGAGAAGTTACCCCCAGTATGCCTGGGAAAATCATTGCATTCCATATCGAATTGGTTAAGGATGCGCCGTCGAAAACCGGCCACCCCCGCTCTGACCAGGCGATTTCGTGATGCCGTCGGTGTCCTGTTACTGTTTCTCTCGCACCACGCAGGCGCCATTAGCTCAATTGGCAGAGCAGCTGACTCTTAATCAGCGGGTTCGGGGTTCGAGTCCCTGATGGCGCACAGCAGAGAAAGCCCCGGGTCCACGACCCGGGGTTTTGTCGTGTCGGCAGCGCGGCCGGGACCCCCGTGATTCAACGAGAAGAGCGTTCCGCACACGTTTCCCGAGTGGGAATGTGCGAAACGCTCTTCTCGATGGGCTGTGGTGAGCGGCGGCCGCTCAGAGAGCCCGACGCGCCTCGAGGTAGGCCTCGATACGCCGACGTTCCTTGCGCTTGTTGGCCATGGAGACCGTGATGCCCCCGATGACCAGCGCCGCGAATCCGCCGAGGACGGCGAGCACCCGGGGTTCGGTGAGGGCGGCGACGGCCCTCTCCTTGCCCTCTTCGGCGAGGTTCTTGGGATTGACCCGGTCGACGATCTCGTCCAACGTCGTCGCGAGATCGTCACGCGCCTTGGCGATGTCGCCTTCGATGCTGTCGTAACTCCTGGACACGAGACCTCCGTCGATCGCTCGTCACGCGGTTAGCCGCGGATTCTGGACCCCGCCCACGCTACTGCACCCGTCGGCGATCCGCGCCCGCGCGCCGACGCATCGGATAGGTTGGAGTGATCACAGACCCCGACCCGACTTCAGGAGCACCGGTGACCACACCACGGCTCGAGGTGGGCCAGACCGCCCCCGCCTTCACCCTCCCCGACGCCGACGGAACCCCCACGTCGCTGGCGGACCTGCTCGCCGCGCACGGTCGTGTGGTGCTGTACGTCTACCCGGCCGCCATGACGCCCGGCTGCACCACGGAGACAGTGGACTTCGAAGGGGCCCTCCAGCAGTTGCGGGACGCCGGCATCGGGGTCGTGGGGGTGTCACCCGACCCGCCGGCCAAGCTCGTGCGCTTCCGGGACAAGCACGGCATCACGTTCCCCCTGCTGTCCGACCCGGACAAGACCATGCTCACCGAGTGGGGTGCGTTCGGGGAGAAGAAGAACTACGGCAAGACCGTGATGGGCGTGATCCGCTCGACGTTCGTCGTGGAGTCTGACGGGACGCTGTCCCTCGCCCGGTACAACGTCCGGGCCAAGGGCCACGTGGCCATGCTCGCGAAGCTCCTCGGCGTGGAACTGCCCGAACCCAAGGAGGGCTGACGCCACCCATGCCGACCGACCCGCCCGAGCGAGTGCAGGAACCAGTACGGGATCCCGCGGACGAGGCCGTCCAGGACGAGCCGAACATCCTGGTGCCCCGCCGCCGGCCCATCC
Organism: Dietzia sp. B44; assembly: GCF_014145245.1. Taxonomy (NCBI): domain Bacteria; kingdom Bacillati; phylum Actinomycetota; class Actinomycetes; order Mycobacteriales; family Dietziaceae; genus Dietzia; species Dietzia sp. B44. The sequence continues at coordinate 8,083 of NZ_JAALEF010000248.1, forward strand.
AGGAGAGGAGCCGGCGCAAGTTCCAGGCGCTGCTGTCCTCGGCGCGGGACGTCCTGGTCGAGGTGGGTTTCGATTCGTTCACCTGCGAGGAGGTGGCCTCCCGCGCGGGCGTCCCCATCGGGACCCTGTACCAGTTCTTCGCCAACAAGTACGTCCTGGTGTGCGAGCTGGACCGCCAGGACGCCCACGGCGTGATCGAGGAGATCGAGCGTTTCGCGCAGAAGATCCCCGCGCTGGACTGGCCGGAACTGCTCAATGACTTCCTCGACCACCTGGCGGACCTGTGGCTGAGCGATCCCTCCCGGCGTGCGGTCTGGTTGGCCACGCAGGCCACCCCCGCCACCCGTGCCACCGCGGCGGTCAACGAGCGCGAACTGGCCAGGATGATCGCCAGCGTGCTCGCCCCGCTCATGCCGGCCACCGAGCGCCAGCGCCGCGCGTTCATGGCCGACGTGCTGGTCCATGTGGCCTATTCGATGCTCAACTTCTCCGTCAGCGCCGGCTCCGCCACGGGCGAGGGCATCCACGACGCCACCGTCACCGAACTCAAGCGGATGCTCACCGCCTACCTGTGGCTGGCGGAGAAGGAAGCCCAGGTCGGCTGAGTCCGGCGAGGCTGGTCCGCCGGCGAGGCTGGTCGTCGACGGTGCTCGGCGCTGGCCCGCCCGGGAGACGGGACCCCGCTACCCGGCCACCGGCCCCTCGAGTACCACGAACGCCAGTGCGGAGTCGCCGTCGTGGCTCAGTGAGACGTGCCAGCGGGCGCCCTCCCCCACCGTCGCAGCGACCTGCCGGGCGACCTCGCCGCCCAGGCGCACCGCGGGCCGGCCCCACGCGTCGCAGACGGTCTCGATCTCGGACCACACCAGCAGGTCAGGTGAGATCGGCGGCGCGGAGCCGTAGAGGGCCGACGACCAGGCCTTAACCACGGCCTCCTTCGCCGCCCACCGGGCGGCCAGGTGACGGGCAATGCGGGTGGACTGACCGGATGACGACGACGAGGAGCCCGCACCCAGCACCTCGGCACCCACCGGGTGGGGGCCGGGCGCGGCCGCGCTGGACTCGGCGCGCTCCCGGCACTGCCGTCGCTCAATGGGTGAGAAGGCCGTGGTGAACCGCGTCCCCGGCTCGGCCAGGGACGCGGCGAAGGCGCCGATCTCGACTGTGTCGACCCCGACGCCCCGCACCGCTACGGTCACTGCCAGTCGCTGGCCGCGAGTACGCCGTCGGAGTTGATCCGCGCGGCCGGGTCCAGCAGGACCGCGGCCTCGCGCTCCTTGACCTCGTCGGCAGATCCCTCGCCGAGTCGACGCGCGTCCGGACGGCTGTAGAGTGACTCGCCGCCGTAGATGGCGTCGGTCAGTCGACGGGCGCCGTCCCGCTCGCGCTCCAGCGCCGACTCGCGGAGGCGCTTCGACTCCTGCTCGCCGAGCTGCGCAGCCACAGCGCGGTGGAACGCCTCGGGGTGCGTCACGGCGATGAGTCCGGAGACGTGACCGAAGCCGAGCGAGGTGAGCAGACCGGCCTTGAGCGGCAGGTCCCCGCCCAGCTGCAGCGTCTCGCGCAGCCAGACCAGGTGCCGGTGTCGGTCCAGGACGTCGTCGACGCAGTCCAGCGCCCGGTTCGGGGGCAGTGTCCCCGAGCGCAGCATCTGGGTCAGCCCGATGAGCTGGAACGCCGCCGCGCCGCCCTTGGCGTGGCCGGTGAGCGACTTCTGCGACACGACGAACAACGGGTTGCCGTCGGAGCGACCGATCGCCGCACCGAGACGCTCGTGCAGGTCCGACTCGTTGGGGTCGTTGGCCTTGGTCGAGGTGTCGTGCTTGCTCACCACGGCCAGGTCATCGGCGGTCAGTCCGAGCTCTGCGAGACCGCGGGTTAGCGGCGACCGCTTCCCACCACGGCCGGCGCCGAGAGCGCCCAGGCCCGGTGCGGGGATCGAGGTGTGCGCGCCGTCGGCGTACGAGCCTGCCCAGGCCACCACTCCGTGGACCGGCAGCCCCATGCGGGCCGCGACGTCGCCGCGGGCCAGCAGGATGGTGCCGCCGCCCTGGGATTCGACGAACCCGCCGCGCCGCCGGTCGTTGGCCCGACTGTAGTGGCGCTCGTCGATCCCCTTTGCCGCCATCGCCGCGGAATCGGCGGTGGCGGACATGTCGGCGAAGCCCTGGATGCCCTCGGTGGACAGGTCGTCGAACCCGCCGGCCACCACGAACTCGGCCTTTCCGGCGCGGATCTTGTCGAAGCCCTCCTCGACGCTCACCGCGGTGGTGGCGCAGGCCGCCACCGGGTGGACCATCGAGCCGTAGCCGCCGACGTAGGACTGCATGACGTGCGCGGCCACGACGTTGGGCAGCGCCTCCTGCAGCGTGTCGTTCGCGCGGCTGCGGCCGAGAATCCCGTCGATGTACAGCGACCTCATGCTGGTCATACCGCCCATGCCGGTGCCCTGCGTGTTGGCGACATCGGCCGGGTGCACGTGGGCCAGCAGCTCCGCCGGGGTGAAGCCGGAGGAGATGAACGCGTCCACGGTGGCCACCAGGTTCCACGCCGCCACCCGGTCGATCCCGGAGACCATGTCGGCGGGGATGCCCCACGCCGTCGGGTCGAAACCGGTGGGGATCTGCCCACCCACGATGCGGGTGAGCGTCGCACGGCGCGGGACGCGGATCTCGGTGCCGGCCTTGCGGGTGACCGTCCAGTCGCCGGTGGAGACGTCGTGGGTCACGACGGTGTTCTCCGGGTCGGCTTCGAGGTACGCGCGGGCCTGGCCCTCGTCGTCCACCACGAAGGACAGGTCCTCCGGCAGGAACACCGAGGTCAGCTGCGGCGAGGCGTTATCGAACATCTCCGCGCGCGAATCGTCGGCGTAGGTGCGCACGCCCACCCGGGCGAGGACCTCGTCGTGGAAGCGCTCGGCGATGTCGGCCTCGTCGATTGGGTCACCGGACTCGGTGACGGTCCAGCCGGCGCGCGGCGAGTCCTCCCAGGTGATGAGCCCGGTCGACCAGGCCAGCTCGACCACGCCGGCGGCGCTGAGGTCGCCGGTGGTCTCCACCTCGAAGCGGGTGCGGGCGCTGCCGTAGGGCCCGACCTCGCCGGAGCCCACGATCACGACCATGTCCTCGAGGTCCTGCGTGACCTGGCCCCACTCGGGGCGCTCGTCGGCGGTGACGGTCTGCAGCGACGGCAGGGCCGCGATGGTCCCGTCGGCGTCCTCGGTCGAGACCTCGGCCGCCGGGGCCGGACGGTCCGCGGCGAGCGCAGCCATGTCCAGGTCGGCGGTGCCGAGACCCCCGGTGAGGTCGACTGTGAGAGGCGCCTCTCCGGCGGACCGGCGGACGTCCGGGGTGCACGAGTCCAGCAGCTCGGCGGCGATCCCGGCGGTAGACCAGGTGGACACGCCCGCGGCCTCCACGGCATCGACGAGCA
>NZ_JAALEF010000249.1:0-11478 GCF_014145245.1 Dietzia sp. B44
CCGTCCCCCGCAGCCTCTCCTCGACCTCCGGCGCCTCGGCGCCGGCGTCGCTCAGAGCGCGGGCGACCACATCACGGGCCTCGGCGGTCCGTGCGCGGTCCCCGGTGAGCACCGCCACCACCATCTCGTCGCGGCGGACGACGGCGGGCGTCACCGCGGTGCCCGAGTTGACGGCGTCCGACCGCACGCAGAAGGTGCGATCCTGCTCGGCTTCGGCGGCGACCCTGGCGTTGACCAGGGAGTCCTTGGTTGCCGCCACCACGTACCAGGCGCCCTCCAGGTCGCCGGACCGGTACTCACGGGCCTCCCACCGGATGCGTCCGGAGTCGACCAGTCCCTGCAACGTGGGCGTGATCTCAGGACTCACCAGGTGGACGACGGCACCCGACTCGAGGAGCACCGGGATACGCCGCTGGGCCACCGATCCGCCGCCGATCACCACGACCCGACGGCCTTCGAGGTCCAAGCCGACGGGGTACGGGTTCACGGGCCGGATCATGCCGCCGATCCTATCCGCCGTCGGTGGCCGCGACCGCCTCGGCCCCGAGGCACTGTGATACGCGTCATCCCCCGGCCACAGCGACGCGGCGACCGGGGGATGAGGGTTCGTACGGGGCGGGGTCCGGCCCGCCGTCAGGCCCTCTGATCGAGCTTGAGGGTGCGGGTCGAGCGCTCGAACTGCTCGGCGAACAGGCCCTCTTCCGCGGCCAGGTCGCGACCGAGGGACGGGATCATCTCCTCGAGCGCGGGCTTCCAGTCCGCGAACCGGCTCGGGAAACAGCGCTGCAGCACATCGACCATCGCGTCGACGGCCGTGGACGCACCGGGGGACGCCCCCAGCAGACCCGCGATCGAGCCGTCTGCGGCGTTGACCACGGCGGTACCGAACTCGAGGGTCCCCCCGCGCCCGTTGGGCTTGATCACCTGGACACGTTGGCCGGCGACGACCTTCTCCCACTCGCCGTCCTGCGCGGACGGCACGAAGTCCCTGAGGGTCTCGACACGCGCGCCGTGATTCTTGGCGAGCTCGGTGATGAGGTACTTGACCAGGCCCATCTCGGTGAGCCCGATGTTGGCCATGGGCAGCAGATTGCCCGGACGGATGCTCGAGGGCAGGTCCATGAAGCTGCCCATCTTGAGGAACTTCGGGGTCCAGCCGGCGAACGGGCCGAAGAGCAGCCCCTTCTTGCCGTCGATGACGCGCGTGTCGAGGTGCGGAACCGACATCGGCGGCGCGCCGACCGACGCCTGGCTGTACACCTTGGCCTGGTGCTGGTCGACGAGGTCGGGGTTGGTGCAGCGCAGCCACTGGCCCCCCACGGGGAACCCGCCGATGCCCTTGATCTCCGGGATGCCCGACTTCTGCAGCAGGTGCAGGGCACCGCCGCCGGCTCCGACGAAGACGAACTTAGCATCGACCGTGCGCTCGTCGCCGGTGTGGCGGTTGGCCACGGTCAGCCGCCAGGTGCCGTCGGTGTTGCGCTCGAGATCCTTGACCTGGTTCTGGTAGTGGACCTCGGTGCCCGTCCTGGTGAGGTACTTGACGAACTGCCGGGTGAGTGCCCCGAAGTTGACGTCGGTGCCGTTCTCGAAGTGACTGAGGGCGAAGGGCTGGTCGGCGGACCGGCCACGGGCCATGAGCGGGACCAGCCGCTCGAGTTCTCCGAAGTCGGTGGTGTGACCCATCCCGGGGAACAGGGGGTGGCCGGCGAGCCTGTCGTACCGCTTCCGCAGGTACTCCTGCCCGGCCTCACCGGCCACGAAACTCATGTGCGGGACCGGGCGGATCCACTCCGTCGGGTCGCCGAGGATCGTGTTCTCCACGGCATAGGACCAGAACTGCCGCGAGACCTGGAACTTCTCGTTGACGCTCACGGCCTTGGTGATGTCCACGTCACCGTCGGCGGTCTTGGGCGAGTAGTTGAGCTCGCAGAGTGCGGAGTGGCCGGTGCCGGCGTTGTTCCACGCGTCGGAGGACTCCAGCGCGGGGCCCTCGAGGCGCTCGAAGATCTCGATCTGCCAGTCGGGCTGGAGGCGACGCAACAGAGCCCCGAGCGTCGCGCTCATGGTGCCCGCGCCGATGAGCGCCACATCAGTCGTTCCGTGCTTTGCCACCTGGTCTGCAGTCACCGGTTACCCTCGCTGTTTGGTCGTGGACCCGAATTGGAATCGACACGGGACCGTCCGGCGACCCCGCGTCCACCGGATCCCAAGACTACTCACCGGTCTGCCCCCGCGGCACACCGGACTAGGGTGGTCGTCGTGCCTCCGCCCTCCCCCGATGCCGTCGCCCCCACCGGATCCGGTGCGCAGTGGACCCCGGACCTGCTGGGCCCGTCCTACCGGCGTCTCGAGCTCCCACTCGGGACCGATCCGGACGGCGAGGGACCGATATCGGCCACTCTCGTGCGGCACGAGGACGCACCCGAGCGGCCCGTCGCCGCCCTGCTCGTGGTCCACGGTCTGTCCGACTACTTCTTCCACACCCATCTCGCCGAGTTCCTCGCCGGTCGCGGCATCGCGACCTACGGCGTGGACCTGCGCAAGTGTGGACGCTCCAGGCGGGACGGCCTGACGCCGCACTTCACCACCGACCTGAAGAGATACGACGACGAGCTGGACCGGTCACTGGCCGTGATCGCCGCCGAACACCCCGGACTCCCCGTCATCGTGGCCGCGCACTCCACCGGCGGACTGGTGGTACCGCTCTGGCTCGGGCGGCGCCGCGACCGGGGCTCGCTGGACCCCGTCGTGGGGCTGGTCCTGAACTCCCCCTGGTTCCAACTCGACGTCCCCGACCGCGCCCGACCCCTGTTGGACCCGGTCATCCGAACCCTGGGTTCCGCGAGGCCCTATTACCGGCTGCCCCTGAAGACCTCGGACCGGTACGTGGTGAGCACCCACATCGACCACGACGGGGATTTCCACTTCGACACCGCACTCAAGCCCCCGGGCGGGGTCGGGGTCCGGGCCGGATGGCTCGCGGCCGTCCGCCGGGCGCAGAAGGCTCTCCAGTCCGGGGTCCACCTTCCGCTCCCCGTGCTCCTGCTGAGGTCGACGGCGTCGTCCGTCGGCGCTCGCGGCGCGGGCGGTGTGCTCGACGTCGACACCGACCTGATCCTGGATGTCCGATCGATGGAGCGATTCGCCGACCGGCTCTCGGACCGGGTCACGGACATCCCCGTCGACGGCGCCCGACACGACGTGTTCCTCTCCCGCGCGGATGTGCTCGAGGTGGTCTTCCGGCACCTCGGCGACTGGCTGGACCAGATCCTCGCACCCCACACCAAGGAGTCCTGACGACCATGACCCAGACCCCCTCCCGGCACTTCGACCTCATCGTGATCGGCACCGGAAGCGGAAACTCGCTGATCGACGAGTCGTTCGCCGACAAGTCCGTGGCGATCTGCGAGAAGGGCCCCTTCGGCGGGACGTGCCTCAACGTGGGCTGCATCCCCACCAAGATGTTCGTCTACGCCGCGGACACCGCCGTGTCCGTCGCGCACTCGAGCACCTACGGGATCGACTCGACGCTCGACGGCGTCCGCTGGCCCGACATCGTCTCCCGGGTGTTCGACCGCCGGATCGACCCCATCGCCTCCAGCGGCGAGGACTACCGGCGCACACGGTGCGACAACGTGACCGTGTACGACGGTCACGCGACCTTCGTGGGTCCGCGCACCATCGACACGGGGACCGGGGAGATCATCACGGCCGACTCCGTGGTGATCGCCGCAGGCGCCCGCCCCTCGATCCCCGGGATCGTCGTCGACGCCGGCGTCGACTTCTACACCAGCGACGACGTCATGCGGATCCCCGAGCTACCCGGGTCGATGGTGATCCAGGGCTCCGGCTTCATCGCCTGTGAGTTCGCCCACGTGTTCTCGGCTCTCGGCGTGGAGGTGACCGTGATCGGCCGCTCGGACGTCCTGCTCAAGCACGTGGACCGGGAACTGGCCGAACGGTTCACCGACCAGGCCAGGCGGAGGTGGGACGTCCGCCTCGGCCAGCAGATCACCACGATGACCGCGACCGGCGAGGACCGGCGCGGGGTCGAGATCACCTTCGAGGACGGTTCGACCTGCTCCGGCGACGCGCTCCTGGTGGCGACGGGCCGCACCCCCAACGGCGACCTGCTCGGCCTCGACACCGCCGGCGTGGCGATGGACGGGGAGCTGGTCCGGGTCGACGAGTACGGCCGCACCACGGCCGACGGCGTGTGGGCCCTCGGCGACGTGAGCTCCCCCTACCAGCTCAAGCACGTCGCCAACCACGAGCAGCGGGTGGTCGGGCACAACCTGCGGCACCCTGACGACCTCCACCCCGTCAATCACCGGTTGGTGCCCTACGCCGTGTTCACCTGGCCGCAGATCGCCTCGGTCGGACTGACCGAGGCCGAGGCCCGGGAGGCCGGATACGACGTCACGGTCAAGGTCCAGGACTACGGGGACGTGGCCTACGGCTGGGCCATGGAGGATTCGGTCGGGTGCTGCAAGCTCATCGCGGACCGCACGACGGGGTTGCTCGTCGGCGCCCACATCATGGGTGCCCACTCGCCCTCCCTCATCCAGATCCTCATCCAGGCCATGGAGTTCGAGATCACCGTCCCCGAACTCGCGCGTCGCCAGTACTGGATCCACCCTGCGATGGCCGAGGTTGTCGAGAACGCCCTGCTCGGACTGGATTTCCCGGACCGGGGCTTCTGACCCGCCGCCCCGGCGGGCCTCAGCCGACCACGAAGTCCGCCGGGTCGACCGACCTCACCTGGCGTCGGTATCGGAACGTGAAGGTGGGCCACAGCGTCGAGTTCCGGCCCCGTGAGTCGATGTACCAGCTCGAACATCCACCGTCGTTCCACACGGTGCCGGCGAGTTCGCGGTCCATCCGGTCGGAATACCGGTCGAGGGCCTCCTCCCGCACCTCCACGGTCCCCCGATCCGCACGCCTCGACAACTCGAGCAGCCTCAGCACGTGCTCGGCCTGTGATTCGAGCATGTAGACGATCGACGAGTGCCCGAGGCTGGTGTTGGGCCCGAACATCAGGAAGAGGTTGGGGAACGCGGCGACCGTCACGCCGTTGTGCGCGCGGGGGCTGCCGTCCCAGTGTGCTGCGAGGGTCCGGCCGTCGGAACCGGTGACGACCCGCGCGATGGGCGGCTCGGTGGGCTGGAACCCGGTCCCGAAGATGATCACGTCGGCGGGGTGCTCGGCACCCCCGGAGTCGACGAGACCGCCCGGGGTCACCGAGGTCGCGGGTCCGGAGACCAGGGTGACGTCCCGCCGACACAGCGCCGGAAGCCATTGGCCGGTGAGCAGCACACGCTTACACCCGATCGAGAAATCCGGGGTGAGCACCGTCCGCATCCGCCGGTCCCGCACCTTGACCAGCAGGTAGAACCGGGCGAACCACTCGAACAACCGGAGGAGGAACCGGGCCCGGGTGAATGCCAGGACGTAGAGCTCACGGCCCGCGTAGACCCGACCCCGGACGATCTTCTGCACGAACGGGACACGCCGGTACAGCGCGCGGCGACGCCGGGAGACGGAACGGTCGAACCGGGGCAGGATCCATCCGGGTGTCCGTTGGAAGACCGTGACGTGGTCGGCGGTCCCGGCGATCTCGGGCACGAACTGCACGGCGGAGGCGCCTGTGCCGACCACCGCGACCTTCTTGCCGGCGAGGGGGATGTCGTGGCGCCAGCGCGCGGAGTGGAACACCTCGCCGTCGAAACCCTCGAGGTCCGGGAGCGGGGGCACGGAGGGTGCGGAGAGCGCCCCCGTCGCGACGATGAGATGGCGGGCCAGGACCTGCCCACGGCTGGTGTCGACGTTCCACCGGGCGGTGTCGTCGCCCCACCGCGCGCGGGTGACCTCGCAGGAGGTGACGAGTCGATCGCGGAGGCCGATCCTGTCCGCCACCCCGACGAGGTAGGCCTGGATCTCGCCCTGTCTGCCGAACGAGTGCGACCAGTCGGGGTGAGCGTGACCCGACAACGAGTACAGGGAGGTGGGCACGTCGCAGGCGCACCCCGGGTAGGTGTTGTCGCGCCAGGTCCCGCCGACCTCGTCGCCGGCCTCGACCACGAGGATGTCCCCGCCCCGTCCCTCCCGCAGGAGACGATCGGCCATCGCGATCCCCCCGAACCCGGCTCCGACGACGAGGATGTCGACGTGGTCCACAGGTCCGCGGGGAGTATCGATCATGATTGACATTATGGCGCGAGATGTCCATGACTCACGGCCGCATCGGGACAATCGTTCGACTCGGGTCGTCGGGGAGCCCGATCCGACCCGGCGGCGAGGCCTCAGCCTCCGCTCGGCAGCGTCAACACCTCGTACCCCTCGTCGGTGACGAGCACGGTGTGTTCGAACTGTGCGGTCCACGCCTTGTCCGCGGTGGTGACGGTCCAGTCGTCATCCCAGATGTCGAACCCGGGACCGCCCAGCGAGATCATCGGCTCGACGGTCAACGTCATCCCGGGCTCGAGGACCTCGGTCCGTGACGGCTCGTCGTAGTGGAGCACCACCAGGCCGTTGTGGAAGGTGGGACCCACCCCGTGCCCGGTGAACTCCCGGACCACCGTGTAGTCGAACCTGCGCGCGTAGGACTCGATGACACGCCCGATCACGTTGATCTCCCGGCCGGGGCGGATGGCCTTGATCCCGCGGTTCATGGCCTCTCGCGTCCGTTCGACCAGGAGCCGGTTCTCCTCGGCGACCTCACCCGCCAGGAAGGTGGAGTTGGTGTCGCCGTGGACTCCGTCGATGTACGCGGTGACGTCGATGTTGACGATGTCCCCGTCGAGGATGACCGTGGTGTCGGGGATGCCGTGGCAGATCACCTCGTTGAGGGACACGCAGCTGGACTTGGGGAACGCCTTGTACCCCAGCGTCGACGGGTAGGCGCCGTGGTCGCACATGTACTCGTGGGCGATCCGGTCGATCTCGTCCGTCGTGACCCCGGGTGCCACGGCACGCCCCGCCTCGACGAGGGCGTCCGCCGCTATCGTGCACGCCCTGCGCATCGCCTCGATCACTTCGGGCGTCTGCACCCACGGCTCGCCGTTGGCCTCGTCGACCTTCTCGCGCCAGACGTACTCGGGCCGCGGGATCGACTCGGGAACCGTCCGGATCGGGGTGGGATCGCCGGGGACGAGGGGCTGACGGGTTGAGGTGGTCATGGCCTCAAGGATAGGTGCGTTCAGGGGCTCGCCGCCGACCCGGCCCGACCGCGGGTGCCCGGGTGCCGCCACCGTGGCCCGGCGGGTCACATCAGGACGGTCGCGTAGTCGACCACGTCGACCATCCCGACCCGCCGGTACGCCGAGCGGGCCGCGGCGTTGGATCCGTTGACCACCAGGGACGGGGTCAGTCGACCGGCCTGGAGGGCGGCGCACACCGCGGCGATGCCGCCGGTCCCGAGCCCCGCACCCCTCCTGCCGGGCCGGACCCACACCCCCTGGATCTGCGCCGACCACGGAGAGACTGCGGCGACGTCGGCCTTGAAGAACACCTCTCCGTCGTCGACCCCGATCCAGGTCCTCCCCCTCGCCAGGGAGCGCGCGACCCGGCGGCGGAACGGTATCCCCGACCCCACGGCGAACGGATCGGAGCCCAGCTCCTCGCGGTACATCGCCGCCGCGGCCGCGAGCACCTGCTCGAACTCGAGGAGGGTCGCGGCCCGGATGTCGCCGAGCACGAGGGACCGGTCCACCGGGTGCCGCAGCGCCATGAGGTGCTGCGCCCCGCGGAGTTCCCTGGACGGCCCCCAGCAGGAACCGAGGGCACCCCACAGCGCGGAGACCTGATCCCTCCGCCCGTGGACGGACATGGGGCCGAACCCCAGGCCCGCCACCGCGAGACCGAGCTCGTGGTGATCATGTGCGTCACCACGGAGTGGCAGCACCGAACTCCCCACGAACACCAGCGACCTCTCGGGGCCGCCCAGCGTGAGGAACCGCCCCTCCGGCCCGGGCACCGCGCCGGACGCGGCGAACTTCTCCGCCGCGGGACACGAGACCAGGGGGTCGGATTCGAGGACGCCGAGCAGCGCGCGGGCCTCCCCGGGGCCCACCCCGCGGCACCCGCCGGTCGCTGCCTCCGGCGCAGCCGTATCGGTCATCGGCCTATCGCGTGACCTTGACCTGGGGGCCCTGACCCGCTGCGGCCTCGCCGACGGGCTCGCCCATCTCCTCCGCGATCCGCATGGCCTCCTCGATGAGGGTCTCGACGATCATCGCCTCCGGCACGGTCTTGATGACCTCGCCCTTGACGAAGATCTGGCCCTTGCCGTTGCCCGAGGCCACGCCGAGATCGGCCTCGCGCGCCTCGCCGGGTCCGTTGACCACGCACCCCATGACGGCCACGCGCAGGGGGACGCTCATCCCCTCGAGGCCGGCGGTGACCTCGTCGGCGAGCTTGTAGACGTCCACCTGGGCACGACCGCACGACGGGCAGGAGACGATCTCGAGCTTGCGCGGGCGCAGACCCAGTGACTGCAGGATCTGCGAACCGACCTTGATCTCCTCCACCGGCGGCGCGGAGAGCGAGACCCTGATGGTGTCGCCGATCCCCTCCGACAGCAGGGCTCCGAACGCGACCGCGGACTTGATGGTGCCCTGGAACGCGGGCCCGGCCTCGGTGACTCCGAGGTGGAGCGGGTAGTCGCTCTTCGACGCGAGCTGACGGTAGGCCTCCACCATGATCACGGGGTCGTTGTGCTTGACCGAGATCTTGATGTCGCCGAAACCGTGTTCCTCGAACAGCGAGGCCTCCCACAGCGCGGATTCCACGAGCGCCTCCGGGGTGGCCTTGCCGTACTTGGCGAGCAGACGCGGATCGAGGGACCCGGCGTTGACGCCGATCCGGATGGGGATCCCCGCCGCACCGGCCGCCTTGGCCACCTCGGCGACCCGTCCGTCGAACTCCTTGATGTTGCCGGGGTTGACGCGTACCGCCGCGCACCCGGCGTCGATCGCCGCGAAGATGTACTTGGGCTGGAAGTGGATGTCCGCGATGACGGGGATCGGCGACTTGCGCGCGATGGTCTCAAGGGCGTCGGCGTCCTCCTGACGGGGGCACGCCACGCGGACGATGTCGCAGCCCGCCGCCGTGAGTTCGGCGATCTGTTGGAGCGTGGCGTTGACGTCGTGGGTCTTGGTGGTGGTCATGGACTGGACCGACACCGGATGATCGCTGCCCACACCGACCTGGCCCACGAACAGCTGCCGCGTCTTCCGGCGCGGCGCGAGGACCGGCGGTGGACCGTCTGGCATTCCCAGTCCGACGGGGATGGAGGAGGAGTCGTTCACAACAGGGCCTTCCGTAGGGGTCGCCAGCCGGGTGCTCGCGGATCCCGTCCGCCATTATCCGCGTTCCGGGGCGCGGGGGCGAGATCGGGAGTCCGGACGCTCATCCCGTCAGCAGTATGGGGTTGACGAAGTCCGCGGTGATGACGATCGCGGACACGCCCATCAACAGGACGAACACACCGATGGTGATCGGCGCGAGTTTCTCGTAGTCCGCCGGGCCGCCCGGTGCCAGCCCGCGGAGCCGCCGTAGCGCGTCGCGGATCTTCTCGTAGAACACCACCGCGATGTGGCCGCCGTCGAACGGGGTGAGCGGGACGAGGTTGAACGCCCCGAGGAACAGGTTCAGCCCCGCGAGGAAGAGCAGGAACAGCCACCACGCACCCTGCTCGGCCGCCTGGCCACCGATGTGGCTCGCACCCACCACGGAGACCGGCGAGTCATCGGCCCGTTCGGCGCCGAAGATCGACGCCGCCACCGCCGGGATCTTGGACGGGAACGAGATGAGTCCGTCGATCGTGGCCTCGATCATCTCCCCGGTGAACACGAAGGTCGCCGGGACCGCACCGAGCGCGTCGTAGGTGTTGACCGTCTGGTAGGCGGGGTCGGCGAGGATCTCCGGGGGGATGCCGTCCTCGGACAGTCGCACCCCCAGCGCACCCCTCTCCTGACCCGCGACGGAGGACGAGGTCAGGCTCGCCGTCGTCGTCACGGTCTCCCCCGCCCGGTCGAGCGTGACGGGGACCGTCTGGCCGGGACGCGCGGAGACCACCTCGGACAGATCGGACCAACTGCCCACGGGGAGGCCGTCGACGGAGGTGATCCGGTCGCCGGCGAGGATGCCGGCCTCACCCGCCGGGCCGACACCGACCCCACACCGGTCCGCACCGGCGCAGGTGTCGCCCACCACCGCCGCGACCCGGTCGGTCGGGATCGGTTGGACGTCACGGTTGACCAGCCCCCAGCCCACGGCGACCGTGTAGAAGAGCGCGATGGCCAGGACGATGTTCATGGCCGGGCCGGCCAACAGGACCGCCACCCGTTTCCACCACGCCTGACGCCACATCGCCCTGGGCTCGTCCTCCGGGGCCAACTCGTCGTACGCGGTCATCCCCGCGATATCGCAGAACCCACCGAGCGGGACCGCCTTGAGTCCGTACTCGATCCCGCCGCGGCGCACCGACCACAGTGTCGGACCGAAACCGACGAAGAACCGACGGACCTTCATGCCCGACCACTGCGCCACCCGCATGTGTCCGTACTCGTGGAGCACGATCGACACCATGATCCCGAGTGCGAAGAGCACGATCCCGAGCACCATCACGACTCAGCCCTCCCGGTTCGCGACGAGCGTGGCGGCACGGCGCCGTGCCCACGACTCCGCCGCCGTCACGTCGTCCAGGTCGCGGGGATCGGACGACCACTCGTCCGCGGCCGCGACCGTCTCGGCCACCACGTCGACGATCTCGGTGAAGCCGATCCTCCCGTCGAGGAAGGCCGGCGCGGCCTCCTCGTTCGCGGCGTTGAACACCGCCGTGCGCAGCCCTCCCGCCGATCCGGCCGCGCGGGCGACGGAGATCGCCGGGAACGTCTGCTCGTCCACGGGCTCGAACGTCCAGGAGTGGGACCGGGAGAAGTCGAGAGGTGTCGTGGCCCCGGGGATCCGGTCCGGCCAGCCGAGGGCCAGCGCGATGGGCAGCTTCATCGACGGAGGAGACGCCTTGGCGATGGTGGCACCGTCGACGAAGGTCACGGCCGAGTGGACCACCGACTGGGGGTGGACGGTCACCTCGATCTTCTCGTACGGCACCCCGAACAACAGATGCGCCTCGATGAGCTCGAGCGCCTTGTTGACCAGGGTGGCCGAGTTCAGTGTGATCATCCGCCCCATCGCCCACGTGGGATGCCGCAACGCCTGCTCCGCGGTGACGTCCGCCAGCTGCGCGCGCGTCCTGCCCCGGAACGGACCTCCGGACGCGGTCAGGACGAGGCCGGCGACCTCGTCCGCGGTGCCCGATCGCAGGCACTGCGCCATGGCCGAGTGTTCGGAGTCCACGGGCACCAACTGCCCCGGGGCGGCGGCGCCGGTCACCAGCGCACCACCGGCGACGAGCGACTCCTTGTTGGCCAACGCCAGGCGGGCGCCGGTCGCCAGCGCGGCGAGGGTGGG
>NZ_JAALEF010000250.1:0-3159 GCF_014145245.1 Dietzia sp. B44
CCCTGCGGTCGCGGGTCGGGATGCTCGCACCCGCGGCGGACAAGGCCGAGCGCCTGGACACGCACCTGGCCGCCGGGTTCGACCCCGGTCCGGTCCGGGTGGTCGACGTCACCACCACGGTTCCCGCCGCGATCGCCGCGGACCTGGCCCTCATGGGCCCCAGTGGAGTCCACCTGGGTCGGGCCGGGGTCGAGCGGGCCATCGGGTCCGGCGACGGCCCGGTCCGCGTCCACGTCGAGGTGCGGACGTTCCGCAGGTCTCTGCAGGAGTGACGCGCTCTACACGAGTGAGGCGCTCTACAGGAGGTAGGCGCTCTACAGGAGTGAGGCGTACATCGCGTGGGTCTGCTCGGCGATCGCCTCCCACGCGAACCGCGTCCGGGCCCGCTCCTGCCCGGCACGGCCGTACGCGGCGGCCTTGCCCGGATCGACGACGAGTTCGTTGACCGCGGCCGCGAGACCGGCCTCGAAGGCGTCCGGGTCCGACTCGTCGTAGTGGACGAGCGTGCCGGTCTCGCCGTCGACGACGACCTCCGGGATCCCGCCGACATCGGAGGCGACGACGGCGGTGTCGCAGGCCATGGCCTCGAGGTTGACGATCCCGAGGGGTTCGTACACCGACGGGCACGCGAACACCGTGGCGGCGGAGAGGATCTCGATGACCTCCGCGCGCGGCAGCATGTCGCGGAGCCAGAAGACGCCGTCCCGGGTGGACTGCAGGTCGGCGACCAGTGATTCCATCTCGGCCGCGATCTCCGGGGTGTCCGGGGCACCCGCACAGAGCACGAGCTGGGCGTCCGGGTGGAAATCTCGGGCCGCGCGGACCAGGTGGGGCACTCCCTTCTGACGTGTGATGCGACCGACGAACGCCACGATCGGTCGGTCCGGGTCGACACCGTGCCGCCGGAGGACCGAGTCCTCCCCGGCGAACGTCTCGACCGGTGACCACACCGAGGTGTCGATGCCGTTGAGGATCACGTGGATCTTCTCCGGATCGACCTCGGGGTAGACGCGCAGGATCTCGTCCTTCATCCGTGCACTCACCGCGACCACGGCGTCAGCGTGGGCGAAGGCGTTGCGCTCCGACCACGACGAGACGCGGTAGCCGCCCCCGAGCTGCTCGGCCTTCCAGGGTCGGCTGGGCTCGAGAGAGTGCGCGGACACCACGTGGGGGATGCCGTAGAGCTCCCCGGCGAGGTGGCCGGCCAGGCCCGCGTACCAGGTGTGGGAGTGGACGATGTCCGCCCCCTCCGCGGCCACGCACATGCGCAGTCCGGCGGAGAGGGTCCGGATCGCCGGGTTGGCGTCCTCGCCCAGCTCCGGATCGGGCCGGAACGCCCGCGCGGTGTCGCGGTCCGCGCCCATGCACAGGACGTCGACCTCGCACAGCGGCCGCAGGGTGGCCACCAGTTCGGTCACGTGGACCCCCGCCCCGCCGTAGACCTCCGGTGGGTACTCCCTCGTCATCATCGCTACTCGCACACCGGTCAACCTAGCCCCCCGGGGCGTGCACGGGACCGTTGCGGGTGAACCCCGCCCGACCACGGGGTGTCGGCGCGGGGCGGTGCGGGGGCAAGTCCCGTGATGGTCCGTGGCAACGGCCCGGAAGTCGTTACGGTGGGGGGGTGAGGAACCAGCCGCACGTCCTAGCAATCGTTCTCGCCGGTGGCGAGGGCAAGCGCCTCTTCCCGCACACCGCGGACCGCGCCAAACCGGCGGTGCCGTTCGGCGGGTCGTACAGGTTGATCGACTTCGTCCTGAGCAACCTCGTCAACGCCGGTTTCATGCGGATCTGCGTCCTCACGCAGTACAAGTCGCACTCCCTCGACCGGCACATCTCCCAGGTGTGGCACATGAGCGGGATGGGGGGCGAGTACATCACCCCCGTTCCCGCGCAGCAGCGGCTCGGACCGCGGTGGTACACCGGGTCGGCGGACGCCATCCTGCAGTCGCTGAACCTGGTCCACGACGAGAAGCCGGACCACATCGTCGTCTTCGGGGCCGATCACGTCTACCGCATGGACCCCCGTCAGATGCTCGACCACCACATCGCCACGGGGGCCGCGGTCACGGTCGCCGGGATCCGGGTCCCCCGCAGTGAGGCCTTCGCCTTCGGCTGCATCGACGCGGGGGACGACGACCTGATCCGGGACTGGGTCGAGAAGCCCTCCGATCCTCCGGGGACGCCGGACGACCCGGATGCGACGTTCGCCTCGATGGGCAACTACATCTTCACGACGGATGCGCTCGTCACGGCCCTCAAGGCGGACGCGGAGAAGCCGGATTCCACCCACGACATGGGCGGGGACATCATCCCCGCGCTGGTGGAACAGGAGCGCGCGTACGTCTACGACTTCGCCCGCAACCGGGTCCCGGGCGAGACGGAGCGCGACCGGGGGTACTGGCGTGACGTGGGGACCATCGACGCGTTCTACGACGCCCACGTGGACCTGGTCTCAGTGCACCCGGTGTTCAACCTCTACAACAACCTGTGGCCGATCCGGACCCAGCAGGACAATCTGCCGCCAGCCAAGTTCGTCAACGGCGGCATGTCCCAGGAGTCGATGGTGGGGGCGGGGACGATCATCTCCGCGGCCACCGTGCGCAACTCCGTGGTCTCGAACAACGTGGTGGTCGAGGACGGCGCCGTGGTGGAGGGCAGCGTGCTGATGCCCGGTGTGCGCATCGGTCGGGGCGCCGTGGTGCGCAGGGCGATCGTGGACAAGAACTCCTCGATCGGCCCGGGCGACGTGATCGGCGTGGATCACGAGCGCGACCGGCTCCGGTTCCCGATCAGTGCCGGCGGAGTGGTGAGCGTGTCCAAGAACTCCGTCACGTCGCTGCCCGGCTGAGTCGCCAGCCGGGTCCGGTCCAGGGTTCGCCGCCTCCGGGCGCGCGGGCTCAGAGTGCGACCACGGTCAGCCCGCCGCCGACGGGCAGCACGGTGACGTGTGCGTGTTCGGGCAGGTCCGCGCCCTCCGGCAGCGGTGCGTGCTCACCGATCAGGACCAGCGCACCGCCGGGACGCAACAGTTGGTGAGCGCGGGACACCACCCGGGCGACCGAGTGATCCGGGACATCGGCGACGAGCAGGTCGTAGGCGCCGTCGGCGAGCTTGTCGGCCACCTCCAGCGGCCGCGCCGCGATGTAGCGGGCGGCG
>NZ_JAALEF010000251.1:0-1671 GCF_014145245.1 Dietzia sp. B44
CCACCGGCCGCGTGTAGGCCGGGGCGAACCCGCGCGCCCGCGCCGAGCGGATCATCCGCTCGGTGAGCTGGGCGTCGGCCTCGTCCGCCAGCGGGTGCAGTGAGCGTGCCCCCTCGGCGACCAGCCGCCCGCCCACGTACACGTGCGTGAGGTTGCGCAGCGAACACGCCAGGACGTACGTGGCCACCGGGTCCCAGATCGGCCCGGTGGCCGGGGCGGTGGGATCCACGACCAGCAGGTCGGCGTGCTTGCCCACCTCGATGCTGCCGATCCGGCCGGACAGGCCGAGCGCCTCCGCGCCACCCAGGGTGTGCATCCGCAGCACCTCGTGCGCGGCCAGGACAGAGGCGTCGGAGTGGACGGCCCGCTGGGTGTAGAGGCCGATGCGCATGTTCTGGAACGGGTCGGAGACGTCGGTGCAGGACTGGTCGTCGAGCCCCATCCCCACCCGGATCCCCGCGGCCCGGTACCCGGCGACGTCGGCGATACCGGATCCCAGCCGGCCGTTGGAGGTGGCCTGCCAGATCACGGCCGAGTCGGTCTCCGCCACGCGGCGGACCATGTGGTCCGTGGGGTGGACGAAGTGGCCGAAGGAGAAGGCGGGGCCCAACACCCCGGCGTGGTCGTACCAGTCGAACTTGGCCCGCTGCACCTCCAGGTGCTCGGCGGTCTCCACGAAGTGCGCCTGGTTGCCCACACGGTGGGTCGCCATGGCGTGCCGTTCGCGTTCGGCGGTGACCGGCGAGGACGACCACTGCACCGACCCGAACACCGATCCGCCCAGATCCAGGTCCCGGGGGACCGTGCGCTGGCGGTGCTCGGTGACGTGGGCGAACGCCTCGAAGCACTCGGCCTCGGGCAGCTGCTCGTCGTCCAGCCGGGTCGAGGTGACGCACCGCAGTCCCGAGTCGGCCTGCGCGTCGATCTGTCGCGTGAGGAACTCGACGTCGTGGACCCGCTCGGCGACCAGGGTGGAGGTGGCGTGGTCGAACACCGCCACCACCCGGCTCTGGGTGAAGTTGTAGGCGCTGGTCACGCCGTTGCGCAGGAAGTCCAGGCAGCCGGCGAGGGTGAACCAGTACAGGTCCTCGGCCTCGGCCCCGACCATCATCTCGCCCATCCGTGAGACCCACCCGTAGAGCGTGTCGTCGGGGGCGATGCCGCGCATCCCGGCGGTGAACAGGTGGCTGTGCGCGGAGACGAACCCGGGCGCCAGGATCGACCCACCCAGGTCGTGGACGGTGCCGGGCAGTCCGGGCGGCGGATCACCGGCACCCAGCGCGGCGATCAGCCCGTCCTCGTCGACGTGGACCCAGCCGTGGAACCACGGCGGGGCGTCGGCTGCAGTCGTTCCCGGGGTCGTCGTCACGGGGATGACGAGCGCATCGGTGAAGGTGATCATGAGGGGTCTCTCGTTCTCGGGGCGGCGGCAAGGGTTGGGCGCGCGCGGTCGGCGCGGCGTGTCAGCCCGGGAGGTCCTCGGCCAGCCAGCCGCCGGGACGCAGGTGGAACCGTCGGCGGTGTGAGGGCGCGTCGGGCTCGCCCCGCCAGAACGTCACCGCCTCGGGCCGCAGGCGGTACCCGGTCCAGGTGTCGGGCGGGTCCTGCGGGGTGGGCCCGTGCCGGGAGACGGTCTCCGCCCACACCTCCCGTCGTCCGGCCGGGGGCAGG
>NZ_JAALEF010000252.1:0-1503 GCF_014145245.1 Dietzia sp. B44
GAAGGGCGCCGGGTCGGCGGCGCCCCCGCGGTGGGGGCGGGTGCCGATCCGGGTGCGGAGGGCCACCACGATCACGGCCGCGGCGATCACGCCGGCGGTCACCAGCGCGATGGTCAGGCCGTCGTAGCCGGCGTTCGAGAACGCCCGGATGCTCGCCACGGCCATCACCCATCCCAGGGAGACGGGGATGAGCACCTTCCAGCCGAAGCCCATGAACTGGTCGTAGCGCAGCCTCGGCAGGGTGGCGCGCAGCCAGATGAACAGGAACATGAAGCCCCACACCTTGATCACGAACCACAGCAGCGCCCACCACCCGGAGTCCGCGCCGTCGATCAGGGAGAACGGCAGCGGTGCCTGCCAGCCGCCGAGGAACAGGGTGGCCGCCAGGGCCGAGACCGTCGTCATGTTGACGTACTCGGCCAGCATGAACATGGCGAACCGCAGCGACGAGTACTCGGTGTGGAACCCCCCGACCAGCTCGCCCTCGGCCTCGGGGAGGTCGAAGGGCGCGCGGTTGGTCTCGCCGACCATGGAGATCACGTAGACGAGGAACGAGGGCGCCAGGAGGAACACGAACCAGACCTCGGACTGAGCGGCGACGATCCCCGAGGTCGACATGGTTCCGGCGAACAGGAACACGCCGACGAAGGACAGTGCCATCGCGATCTCGTAACTGATCACCTGCGCCGTGGACCGCAGCCCACCGAGCAGGGGATAGGTGGAGCCGGAGGACCAACCGGCCAGTACGATGCCGTACACGCCGATCGAGGTGACGGCCAGGATGTAGAGCACGCCCACGTTCAGGTCGGTGAGTTGCAGCGGCGTCCGGTGTCCGAAGATCGAGACCTCGGGTCCGAAGGGGATCACAGCGAACGCCATGAACGCCGGGATCACCGCGATGACCGGGGCCAACAGGAAGACGGGCTTGTCGACCCCCGCGGGGATCAGTCCCTCCTTGAGGGCGATCTTGACGCCGTCCGCGAGGCTCTGCAACATGCCCAGCGGGCCGACCCGGTTGGGTCCCACGCGCATCTGCATCCAGGCGATGACCTTGCGCTCGAGGTAGATCGCGGCGAGCACCGTCACCACGAGGAACACGAAGACCGCGAGAACCTTGAGCAGCACCAGCCACCACGGGTCGATGCCGAAGGCGGACAGGTCCGCATATCCCTGCGAGGTCACGAGGCCCCCTCCCCGGCGCCGATCCGGACGACGTCCCCCGCGGCCGCGGCGAGCGTGGCGTTGACGGTCGACCCGGGTGAGTTCTGCGGCAGCCACACCACGCGATCGGGCATCGCGGTGACCACGCAGGGCAGGGTGATCGATCCGCTCTCCGTGGAGACGGTCAACGGATCGCCGTCCGCGACGCCGGCCTCGAGGGCGGTGGCCGCGGAGAGCCTGGCCACGGGGGTCCGGGCCGTCCCGGCCAGGTGCGGTTCACCGTCCTGCATCCGCCCCGAGTCCAGCAGCAGCCGCCAGGTGGCCAGGACGGCCTGCCCGGCG
>NZ_JAALEF010000253.1:0-1752 GCF_014145245.1 Dietzia sp. B44
TGGAGCAGGCGGTCGAGCGCGCGCCCCGCAGGGGCGAGTCGGTGGACCGCGCGCCCGACGCCGACGCCGGCGACGGTGACGCGATCACGTTCGCCGACATGGGGCTGGCCCCGGCCGTCGCCCAGGCGGTCAAGGACGTGGGGTACGAGGTCCCCTCCGCGATCCAGGCCGCCATCATCCCGATGGTGATGGCGGGCCGTGATGTCGTGGGGCTGGCACAGACGGGCACCGGCAAGACCGCGGCCTTCGCCCTGCCGATCCTCTCGCTCATCGACCCGGCGGTGAAGAGCCCGCAGGCGCTCGTTCTGGCGCCCACCCGTGAGCTCGCGCTCCAGGTCGCCGAGGCGTGCATCACTTACTCCGCCAACATGCCGCAGGTCAACGTGCTCCCGATCTATGGCGGTCAGGCCTACGGGATCCAGCTGTCCGGTCTGCGGCGGGGTGCGCAGATCATCGTCGGTACGCCCGGCCGCGTGATCGACCACCTCAAGAAGGGCACGCTCGATCTGTCGGGTCTGCGCCATCTCGTCCTCGACGAGGCCGACGAGATGCTGGCGATGGGCTTCCAGGAGGACGTCGAGCGGATCCTCTCCGACACCCCGGAGACCACGCAGGTCGCCCTGTTCTCGGCGACCATGCCCTCCGCCATCCGGCGCATCTCGCAGAAGTACCTCACCGACCCGGCGGAGGTGAAGGTCGCCTCCAAGACCTCCACCGCCCCGAACATCCATCAGCGCTACGTCCTGGTCAATCACCGGGACAAACTCGACGCGCTGACGCGGATCTTCGAGGTCGAGGATTTCGACGCGATGATCCTGTTCGTCCGGACCAAGTCGGCCACGGAGGAGCTCGCGGAGAAGCTTCGGGCGCGCGGGTTCTCGGCGGCGCCGATCAACGGCGACATCCCGCAGAATCTCCGGGAGCGGACCATCGAGGCACTCAAGGACGGTCGGACCGACATCCTGGTGGCCACGGACGTGGCCGCACGTGGTCTGGACGTGCCCCGTATCAGCCACGTGGTCAACTACGACATCCCGCACGACACCGAGTCGTACGTGCACCGGATCGGCCGTACGGGCCGCGCCGGCCGCAGCGGGCAGGCGCTGCTGTTCGTCACCCCGCGGGAGCGTCGCATGCTCTCCCAGATCGAGCGGGCCACGCGTCAGCCGCTGACAGAGATCCAGCTCCCGAGCGTGGATGATGTCAACGAGATGCGGATGGCGAAGTTCGGGCAGTCGATCACCGAGAGCCTCGATGATCCGAACCTGGCGATGTTCCGCCGGCTGGTGGAGGAGTACGCCAACGAGCACTCCGTCTCGATGGCCGACATCGCCGCCGCACTCGCCACGCAGTCCCGCAATTCCGCCGACTTCCTCATGCGAGAGCCGGAGCGTCCCGCGCGACGTGAACGGCAGGACAACCCGCGTGACACCCGGCGGGATGACCGGCGCGAGCGGCCGGGCCGCGACTTCTCGGACGGCCCCCGTCCCTCGCGCACGGGCAAGGACATGGCCCAGTACCGGATTGCTGTGGGTAAGCGGAACAACGTCAAGCCGGGATCCATCATGGGCGCCCTGGCCAATGAGGCCGGACTCAGTGGCGGCGACATCGGACGTATCTCGATCCGTTTCGATCACTCGATCGTCGAACTCCCGGCGGGTCTGTCCCGGGATCAGATCGAATCGATGCGCGGGATCCGGGTCGCCGGTTCGGAGATCGACATCCGACCGGACTCCGGTCCGCCCGCCGGTC
>NZ_JAALEF010000254.1:0-1671 GCF_014145245.1 Dietzia sp. B44
GCTCGCGAAGCGGTCGGTCGGGGTCGACGTCCCGTTCCGCCGGTCCGCGCACACCAGTCTCGTCCTCCACGCGCCCCAGCCTAACGGCCGGACGAACGCAGGCGGCGCAGGAGCCTCGACCACCTGCTCCCGGGCGGGGGCACCGGGGCGCCTGTGGGTTCCCGGGTCGGCTCCTCCCCGAGGAGGCGGAGGCGCTCCCGCAGATCACCGGGCATGTGGATCGGCCCGGATCCACGGAGAGCGCGACGTGCGTCCTGTTGTTCGGCCACCTCGCGTCGACACTGCGGGCACAGAGCGAGGTGGGCGTCCGCGCGGACCTGTCCCGCGGGCGGGAGGCAGCCGTCCACGTACGCTGCCGCCGCCTCGGTGGAGAGGTGGTCGGTGGAGAGGAAGTGCGGTTCGGATCGAGGGGGTGGCGTACTCCCGGCGACCTCACGGACCGAGTCCCGCGACAACCGGTACTCGGGAGTGGACCCGCGTCCTGACTGGTGTCGGTCCACCCTCGCGCCTCCTCGTCCGTCTGCCCTCGGGGCCGGGCTCTGACCGCCCGGGATGATCAACGCACGGGATACTCCGGTGGTTCCCGGGAGCTCCCGGGGGGATCAGTCGACGCTCTGGTGGACCCCGGTCACACCGGCCGCCTCGAGCTCGGCACGCAACGCGGAACGACCCCGGTGGATGCGGCTGCGGACCGTCCCCATCTTGACCCCGAGGATCCGGCCGACCTCCTCGTAGCTGAGGTCCTCGATGTCGCACAGCACCACCGCCGCGCGGAACTCCGGGGAGAGGTTGGCCAGGGCGGTCTGCAGGACCGGGTCGAAGGTCTCCTCCGACAGGACCTGCTCCGGACTGCGCTCACGACCCGGCACCCGCTCGGCGTCCTCCGGGAGCGCCTCGAAGCGGATGCGAGACCGACGCCGCGCCATGTCGAGGAAGAGGTTGGTGACGATCCGGTGCATCCATCCCTCGAAGGTGCCCGGCTTGTACTTGTCCAGGGACCTGAACACCCGGATGAACGCCTCCTGGGTGATGTCCTCCGCGTCGTGGGCGTTGCCGCAGAGCCGGAATGCGAGCCGGTAGACCCTGTCCCCGTGCTGGGCGACGAGCTGGGACCAGGAGGGCATGTCGGCGGCGTCACCACTCGCGTCGAAGCGGGCGGTACCGACCGCCTCGTCGTGGTCACCGCCGGGAGCGATCGCCGTCTCGTGCACCGTCTGCGAGTACATGCGCTGCCGCCGCCTTCCGGCGCGGGCTCCTCGCAAGTCGTCCGCGCGGTGTTCCGTCGCCCCCTCGTGGAACGACGTGTGCCCACTCTCTCTCATCGGGCTGTCCTCACGGTATACCCGTACTGAGATCCCCCTGAGAGTCTCATACCGATCCGATCACCGCGCGTTGGACACGTCGTCCGCGTGCGCGGCGATACGCTGCTCGGGTGTCCGATTCGACTGACGTCCCCGCCTCCGACCGTTCCCGGCTCGCCGACCTCGCGCGCCGCAGCTCCGATCTGGTCGACGACTCGCTCTACGCCCCCGCCCGTGCGGACGCGGCCGAACTGGGTGCCGCCTCTCCGGGCGCGCTGACCGCCGAGGTGATCCGGCTGGTCGCCCGACTGACCGGAGCCCGCACCGCGGTGTGCATCTCGCCCGCTCCCGGCGTGCCCGCCCTGGCGAT
>NZ_JAALEF010000255.1:0-10535 GCF_014145245.1 Dietzia sp. B44
GCTGAAGCCACGCGCCGACGACCAGCCCGGCGGTGACCGCCGGGAGCACGAGGATCTGCGGGCGGTCGAGCGGGCCGCCCCCCAGCGGGACCAGTGACACCGGTGGGAGAAGACCGAGCCGGATCGACAGGACCGCCACGAGGATCACCGCGAGCACGAACTCGGGGGTCGCGAGCAGCACGGCCGCGGTGAGCGAGGTCCTCCGGTCCGTACGGGACCCGGCCCGGGCTCCGGCGAGCACCCCGCCGCCGAGTCCGGCCACCACGGCCACGGGGATCGCCGCGAGCAGGAGTAGGCCGGTCCGCGAGAGCGGCTCCCTGATCTGGTCGGCGACCGGGATGCCCGAGGCCGAGAGCCCCGGCTCACCCAGGACCATCCCCCCGAGCCACTCCACGAACCGCTCGGCGACAGGGAGGTCGAGACCCAGCTCGGCTCGTCGGCGGGTGAGCCAGGAGGCGTCGGTGGTCACGAACGACGCTGTCGCGGCGTCTCCGGGGAGCGTGTCGACCAACCAGAAGGCCAGCACGACGGTGACCGCGAAGGTGAGGAGCGTCTGGGCGATCCGCACCCCCGCGCGTCTGGGCGTCATCAGTCGGGGCGGGACCCGAAGAACGGAGCCGACTGGCTCGAGGGGACGTCGCCGGCGGCGTCGGTGGTGCCGTTGAGGAACGGTTGGTATCCCCAGATGAGCTGGCCCCCTCGCTCGGACACCTCCACGGCGAGCTCGGAGACCGCCGCCTGGCGTTCGGCGTCGTCGGTGATCGCCGCGGCGTCGGCCAGTCGCCGGTCCCACCTCGCATCGGCACCGAATCCGTCGAGGTTGAAGCCGCCAGCGGTACCCGTGGTGAACGGCAGCGCGGTGGCCGTCGAACGGTTGACCCAGTAGATGGAGAACAGTGGCAGCTTCATCAGCCCCGGGATGTCGGCGAAGTAGGCCGCCGGGTCCCGCCGATCGAGCGTGAGGGTGAGGCCGGCCTCCCGGGCCTGGGTGACCAGGAGTTCGGCGGCATCGTTGAGGCCGGGGACCACGTCCGAGGTCACCAAGGTGAGCTCGTCGACCCCCGCATCCTCGAGCAGGGTCCGCGCCCGGGCGACGTCGCGGGTGACCCCGGAGAGGTCCTCGGGGTAATTGCTGATCCCCTTGCCCAGGACGTCCTCGCCCACGACCGCGCCTTGACCGAGTACGGTGCCGACGAGGCTCTCCCGGTCGACCAGCAGTTTGAACGCCGTGCGCACATTCTCGTCGTCGAACGGGGCGACCCGTGTGTTGAGGATGAGACCCAGCGCCTTGGAATCCGCCGGGCCACCCTCGGTGATCCGCGCCGGGTCGGTCACTGTGCGTGCGGCGGTGACCGGGAGGTCGTTGGCGTAGTCGACGTCGCCGGAGACCACCGCGCGGGCTCGGGCGTCCGGGTCCGGGATCGACCGCACCTCGAGTCGGTCGATGCCGACACCCGGGTGATGGGGGTTGGGGGAGAAGACCCACCCGTCCTCAGCTGATCCTGACTCGAGGACGAAGGGCCCTGAACCGACACCGGTCTGGGGGTCTCCGCCCTTGAACACGGCGCTCTGCGGAGCCAGTACCGCCTCGACGAAGTCGGCGCGCGGAGCGCTGAGGTGCAGCTCGAGCGTGTGCTCGTCGACAGCGCGGGACGCGTCGGCGTCGAGTGGGGCGAGGAAGGACCCGGCCATCGGGGAGGCGGAGGTGTAGACCAGTGAGGCCAGGGCGTCGTCGGCGGTCACCGGGGAGCCGTCCGAGAAGGTGGCGCCGGGCCGGAGCCGGACCGTCCACACGTCGGCCTCGTCATTGGAGGTGATCGACTCGGCCAGCTGGGGCACCGGTTCGTTGTCGAGGAGGACGACCAGTGAGTCGTAGACGGCGACGATGCCGACCCAGGTTCCCGGTGAGGTCGCGGCGGCGGGGTCGAGTGTGTCCCCCGGGGAGACCATCGCGGCCACGCGGACGGTGCCTCCCTCCCCGTTCGAGCCGGAACCGGCACCGGCGCCGTGTCCGCCTCCGTCCTCGGTGGCGCAGGCGCCCAGGGTGAGTCCGGCACCGGTGACGGCGCCGGTGACGGCGATGAGACGGAGGAATCCGCGGCGGTCCATGAGTGTGGTGGTCCTTAGGTGAGTGAGTGAGTGGGCAGCGGTGGGTGGGTCGGGTCGCGTCAGCCGAGGCCGGCCCGGACGCGGAAGAGGTCCTGATCGATCCACAGCGCCGCGGCCTGCCCCGCGGCGACGGCGCGGGCCACGAAGGCGAGCGGGACGGGGTCATCGCGACGACGGGCGCAGTCGCCGGCCGCGAACACGCGCGGGTCGGACGTGCGTTGTTGCCAGTCCACCAGGATGTGCGCGCCCTCGGTGTCGATCTCGAGCCCGAGGACGGAGTGGCGTGATTGTTCGCGGGGCGTGTGGAACACCGCGCCGAAGGTGAGGTCCTCGCCACCGGCGCACACCGTGAGGGCGCCGTCGGTCCCCGTGACCTCGGTGACGGGACGGTGATCGAGGACGATGCCGTTGCGTGCGAGGGTCTCGTGGATCTCCTCGGGTACCGGGTGGCCGTTGGTGAGCAGGGTGACGTCGCGGGAGAAGTGGGTGGCGAGATAGACCGCCTGCAACCCCGGCTGGGCGGGGTTCTCCGGGTCGTCGGTGAGGACGGCGAGTCGCCGCCCGTCGACCTCGTGACCGTGGCAGAACGGGCAGTGGAAGACCCCTTGTCCGAAGCGCTCCGCCACACCGGGGATCCCGCTCACGTCGTCGCGGACTCCGGCGGTGACCAGCAGTCGCTCGGCCAGGAACGAGCCACCGTCCGAGGTCGAGAGTCGGATCGGCGTGTCGGCGTCGGTCACCTCGAGGCCCGTCACGGTCGAGTGCACGATCTCGACGTTCGGATGACCGGCGACCTCATCCATCCCCACACTGCGCAGCTCTCCGGGAGGCCGGCCGTCGAGACCGAGGTACATGTGCATCTCGGTCGCGGGCGAGTTGCGCGGTTGCCCGGAGTCGATGAGCACGACCGTCCGCTTCTGGCGGCCCAGCACGAGTGCTGCGGTGAGACCGGCCGGTCCGGCGCCGATCACGGCGACCTCGACTGCCGTGGGGGTGGGTGATGTCATGGCGGCTTCCTGGTGATGGTGCGAGGACGGGCGGTCGTCCCTCTCGCACTGGGGAGACGAGCAACGACTGTAGAGACTGTATTGAAAACGAGTCCCATTATCAATAGAGTCGTCCCGGTGGCGCCGTGGCTCCGTCCGGACGGCGACTGTTCCCGTGTGAGCGAGAGGTGGGGTCATGCCGTCGAACCGGTCCGTAGTCGCAGCTGCCGTCTGCGACATCCTGGAGGTCGACTCGGTGGGACCGGGCAAACTGGTGGACCTCGGGCTCGACTCCCTCTCGGCGGTGCGGCTCCAGAGGCTGCTGGTGGAGCGGACCGGGGTGAGGGTCCCCCTGCGTGACTTCGTGGGAGACATCGACCTCGAGTCACTCGAGCGGCGTTGCGCGGCCGCGGAGATGTCACCGGGGAGGTCGACGGAGAGGTCGGCAGCGGTGTCGCCTGCGGGGGAGGGTGGGGTCGACGATGGAGGCGAGTCCTCCACCGACGGGGCGGACCGCGAGTCGGTCCCGGGAACCTTCGCCCTGAGTCCCGTACAGAGCACCTACTGGGTCGGCCGAGGTGACGACTACCCACTCGGCGGGGTCTCGACCTACTTCTACTCCGAGTACGAGATCGCCCCGCCTCCCGGTACGGACGCCCTCTCGACCGTGAGGGAGCTCGAGTCGGCGTGGAACCGGGTGGTGGCCCGTCACCCGATGCTCCGTGCGGTGGTCGGTCGCGACGGGGCGGGTCGGATCCTCGACGACCCAGGGGTCCACCGGTTCGAGATCGTGGACCTGCGCTCGGATCCCGACCCGCAGGCGGGTGAGGAGGGGGCTCGTCAGGATCTCTCCCACCGTCGCGCGCCCGCTCACAGATGGCCTGTGCACACCCTCGCCGCGGTCCTGCGACCGGATGGCTCGCTGGTCCAGTGCGTGGGTTTCGATGTGTTGCTCATCGACTTCCCCAGCATCCGGCGTGTTCTCGACGAATGGGGCTCGGAATACCGGCACCAACGAGGGGGCGAGGCCGCACCGGGGAACGGGGTGGTGCCCCCACCCGCCCTCCGGCGCTCCGAGGTTGCCGAGCGCGCCGCCATGGAGTTCTGGCGGGGGAGAGCGCAGGACCTGCCGGGTGGGCCGTGGGACACCGCGCATCTGCGGGCCGAGCAGATCACCCCCCCGCGGTTCCGGCGTTCCGAGGGTCGAGTCGACCACGACGTCTGGGAGGATTTCCGCGCGGCGGCCCGTGCGCACGGCGTCTCGCCCGCAGGAGCGCTCGCGTCGTTGTTCTCTCTCGCCCTCCGGCGCTTCGGCGCCCGGGACCGCTTCTGTCTGGTCACCACTCTGTTCAACCCCGAAGCACGGGAGGAACCGGGCGTGGGGGACACCACCCGGATCGCCCTACTCGACACCGACCGGGTGGATTCCGCCGAGGGGTTCGCGGACTACGCAGTGAGGGTGACCCGCAACTTCTGGGATGCGGTGGACCATTCCGCGGTACCGGCCTCGCGCGTGGTCGGTGAGGTGCTCGGGCCGTCGACCGGCATCCCCGAACACCCCGTCGTCTTTACCACCTCCATCGGGGACCGCGCCGGGGCGCGCACGGACGCCTGGCTCGGCCGACGCGGGTTCGGGGTGTCCCAGACCCCGCAGGTCCTGCTCGACGCGATCCACTGGGAGGAGGACGACGAGCTCGTCCTGGCCTGGGACCACGTGATCGGAGCGGTCGACGAGAGCGTCGTCGACGGCATGCGCCATGCGGTCCAGGCGGCCGTCGCGGTGTTGGCACGCGACGAGGCCGCCTGGACGCGACCGGGTTTGTTCCTCGACCCCTGGGTCCGTACCCCGAGGCCCCGACCGGTGTCTTACTCCAGCGGCCCGGGTCTCCACGAGCCGGTGCTGGCGGCGCTGGACGAGGACGGAGGGCGGCGGGTGGTCTCGCAGGGCGACCGGGTCGCGGATGCCGACGAACTCGCATCCATCGCGGCGTGGACCCGCGGTGAGCTGGCGTCCCGGGGGGTCTCACCCGAGGAGCCGATCCTCGTCCAGCTCGGTAAATCGGTGGAACAGATCGGCATCGTCCTCGGGATCACCTCGGCGGGCGCCGCCTACGTGCCCGTCGACCCGGCATGGCCGCTCACACGCGTCGAACGAATCGCTGCCCGCGCCGGCGCCCGGTTCGCCTTCGCCGCGGAGGGGACGACTCTGCCCGACGGGGTCACGGCGATACCCGCTGTGGTCCCGCGGCAGGCGGACGGTGCGGTTCGTCCCGATCCCGCCTCCGTCGAGGCGACCGGACTGGCTTACACGATCTTCACCTCGGGCTCGACCGGTGAGCCCAAGGGTGTCGCCATCGAGCACGGTCAGGCCAGGACGACGATCGACGATCTGGCCCGCCGGTTCGAACCCGGTCCGACGGACGTCGTACTGGGTTTGTCCGCACTGAGCTTCGACCTGTCCGTGTGGGACATCTTCGGCGGCCTGTCCGCCGGCGCGCGACTGGTCCTGCCCGACCGTGGTGCGGAGGCCGATCCCGAGCACTGGCTGAGCACGATCGAGACCGAGGGCGTGACGGTCTGGAACTCCGCACCCGCACTGGCCGAGATGCTCGCCGACTACGCGGAGTCGGATCGGGAGCGCGCGCGCACGGCGCTGGGTTCGCTCAGGCTGGTGATGATGTCCGGCGACTGGATCCCGGTGACGTTGCCGGATCGACTCCGCGACCTCGCGCCGCACGCCGTCGTCGTGAGTCTCGGTGGGGCCACGGAGGCCTCCATCTGGTCGATCCACCACGTGATCGGTGATGTACATCCGCAGTGGCCGTCCGTTCCCTACGGCACTGCGCTGGACGGACAGTGGTTCCGGGTCCTCGACGGCCCGGACGGGGAGCCGGTTCCGGTCGGCGTCGCGGGCGAGCTGTTCATCGGAGGCGCCGGCGTGGCGCGCGGGTACCTGGGCGACGAGGAGCAGACCGCGGAACGGTTCCGGGTCCATCCCGTCTACGACGAGCGCCTCTACCGCACCGGCGATGAGGGGATGTGGTTGCCCGACGGGACCATCCGGTTCCTCGGCCGCGTCGACCGCCAGGTCAAGGTCAACGGCTATCGCGTGGAGCTCGGTGAAATCGATGCGGCTCTCACACGCCTCGACGGAGTGCGGGCAGGGGTCTGCAGCGCGGTCGACGGCCCCGGTGGTGGCAAGCGCCTCGTCGGTCACGTCGCCCTCACCCCACAGTCCGGTCTCGACCAGCGCGCGATCCGCGCTGCGCTCCGGGACGCGCTGCCCGCGTACATGGTCCCGACCGCTGTCATCATCCACCGAGAGCTGCCGGTGACGGCGAACGGCAAGATCGACCACAAAGCACTTCCCGACCCCTTCTCCTCCGCGTCGTCGGCTCCGGTGCTGTCTGCCTCCGCGTGGTCGGCCCCGGTGCTGTCTACCCCTGCGCCGCCTGGACCCGCGCTGTCTCCCCCCGCGGCACCGGACCTCGTCGAGTCGGAGAACACGCGGGACGAGGAGCCCGACTCCGTGCGGGAACGGCCGCAGGTGCACGCGACAGGTATCGCAGGTCTGGTGCCCGAGCTGGCCGCACTGCTCCCGGACGACGTGGATCCGGCTCTCGAACCGCTGGCTGCCGGGCTCGACTCACTCGCCGTGGTGCGGATAGCGAACCTCGTCGAAGACCTCACCGGCTCCCGGCCGGACCTCGAGGAACTCCTCGCGACACCGTTGGGCGGAATCCTCCGTGACGACGCGGACCTCGAACCCGGCGACCGGCCCGCACAGGTGGCCGCGGGCGTTCCGGCTCCCGCTGCCGCTGCGCCGGCCGATCCGGTCTCACTCTCTCCAGCGGCCCAGGTCCCGCACGAGTCGGGAGCGGATCTTCTCGACGTGGCCCGTGCCGGATCCGGTGTGGAGGTGACGATCTCCGCCGGAGAGGGGCCGCTCGGGTCGCAGCTGCTCGCGGCGGGCCGATGGCTGAGCCGGATCGAGCAGTCCGCGCCCGAGGGGGGTCTGAAGCTGGACGCCACCGCAGGGGGGCAGGACCAGCTGGTCACGCTGCGCCTCGGCCGGAGGTCCACGTCGTCGTCGGCCCCCGCGACCCGTCCGTCAGGCCCGGCCATGTCCTCGGTTGCGACGACAAGCCCGTCCCGCGTCGTCGACGCGTCGGGCACGGTCGAGCCCGTCACGGCGGAACCCACCAGGGCGGCGGTCACGAGCGCCCCTCTGACGGAGATGCAGGTTGCCTATCTCGTGGGCCGTGCGGACCCGTGGTTGGGTCGCCCGGTCGCGCCCCGCTACCGGACCGAGGTCGAGGTGGACGACCTCGACGTCGTGGCGCTCGAGCGCGCACTGGACGCGGTCGTGGACGCCCATCCCATGCTGTCGGCACGCGTGGACGACAACGGCCGGCAAGTCATCGACAACTCCGCCCGGCCGAGACTGCAGATCGAGGATCTGGGCGCCGCGACGGTCGCGGAGGTGCGCACCGAGCGTGAACGCCGCCGGGCCGAGGAGATGTCCTGGATCCACGACCCCCAGAGTGGGCGGCCCTGGCTCGAGCTCCGCGCCGTGCGGTTACCGGCTCCCGCCTCGGCGGTCTCCCGATGGATGGTCGTGCTCATCCTCGACATGCTGTTCTGCGACGTCCGTGGAGCGGAGATCATCGCCCGCGACCTCACCGCGGCATACCGGGGCAGCCCCGTCACCCGGCCCCCGGTGGACTTCCTCAGCTGGGCGGACGCCCGCGCCGGCGTGGCCGCCGGGGCGTCGTCGTCGCGACCTGTCGGGACGGCGACGGTGGGGTCGGCGCAGGTGGGGACACCGAGGCCACCCGTCCTACTGCCGGTCCGCCCACCCGGGAGCTCGGGATTCACCCGTCGACGCCGTCAGATCGACCCGCGGACGACCACGGAGCTGATCCGGCGGTGTGCAGTACACCGGACCACCCTGGACGCGGTCCTCGTCACCGCCTTCGGCGCGCTCCTGGCCACCGATGACGGGGACCGCCCTCCGGTCGTGGTCACCGTTCTCGATCGCCCCGCCGAGCACCGCGACGTCGTGGGCGAATACACCTCGACCGTCGTCGTGGACCCCCCGGACGGCCGTTCCACGAGTGAGCGAGCGCGAGCCGCGGCGACCCGCCTGCTCGAGGGTGTCCGTGATCTCGGACGCGACGGCTCCGGCCACGGCAACGTGCGGATACGCGAGCACCTCCGTTCCGGCGGCGGCACCGGCGTGCTGCCCGTGGTCTACTCCTCGGGTTTGACCGGGTGGACCGGTGGACCGGCCGCGTGTGATGCGCTGGCGGAGCTGGGTCAGCCGGTCCACTCGATCAGCTCGACCCCGCAGGTGCTGATCGACCTCCAGAGCTTCCGCGACACCGACGGTTCGCTGCTGCTCGTCCTCGACGCGGTGGAGGACGCTTTCCTCGGCGGCGTCCTCGACGGCATCGCCGATGTTCTGGCCGCGACGGTGACGGCGCTGGCCGACGGAGACGACCGCTGGCACGAGTCCGGCTTCCCCTCGACGGCGACGCCGGGTGTGCCCCGACGCGATGCCGCCGGGCTGGGCCGTACCCGGTCCGCGACGATCCCGGGACGCCTTGCCTCAGAGGACGACGGTGGCGGTGTGCTGTCCCTCGTCCGCGAGACGGTCGCCGAGCTGCTCGGACGGACCCCCGGGCACGACGAGCTCGACCGCGGCTTCTTCGAGCTCGGGATGACGTCGATGGATCTCGTCCGCCTCCGCAGGACACTCGGCGACCGAGGACACCGGGTGGAGCTCGCGGAGCTCTTCGCCCATCCCGACATCCGATCACTGGCCGCGGGCCTGCAGGCCGCACCGATCCGGGAACCCGACACGAACCCGAGCCCGAACTCGAGCTCACACCCCGACCCGGACCGCGCCGGGCCCGCCACCGACCCCGATGCGCACGATCCGCTCGCGCAGGCTCGTCAGCGCGGGCGTCAACGCCGCCGCATCCGGCAGGAGACCCTCTCATGACCCGTCCCGTCGATCCGCGACTCGCACACCACGAGACGGACATCGCCGTCATCGGGATGTCGTGTCGTCTCCCCGGAGCGCCCGACGTCGACGCGCTGTGGCGACTGCTGCTCGACCGGAGGGAGGGGGTGCTGCGGACCGATCGCGAGTCCGCTCGTCGCGACGGGGCGCCGTCGGGGCTCGTCGACCACCCGGGCTTCGTTCCCGCCGGGTCGGACCTCGGCCCGATCGACGGCGTCGACCTCGCCGCGTTCGGATTCACCCGGCACGAGGCCAGATATCTGGACCCGCAGCACCGGGTCTTCGCCGAGGAGGTCTGGCACGCCCTCGACGACGCGGGCCATGGGCACGGCTCGGGCGTCGACCGGGTGGGACTGTTCGCCGGGTGCTCTCCCTCCGCCTATCTTCACCACGCATTCCGGCAGTCCTTCGACCCGTCCGGGGGAACCGACCCGGCCAACGCCATGCAGATCGCGCTGGGGACGATGCCGGACTACCTCGCAACCGGGATCGCCTATCGGATGAACCTCACCGGGCCCGCGCAGACCGTGCTCACCGCCTGCTCGACCTCGCTGGTCGCGGTCCACCTCGCGGCGGAATCACTGCGCAGCGGCGAATCGGACATCGCGGTCGCCGGCGGGGTCACCGTGCGGGTACCCGCGTCTCGCGGGTACGTCCACATCCCTGACGGTCCCTTCTCCGTCGACGGGCACACCCGGAGCTACGGCAGCGGGGCCACCGGAGCCGTGTTCACCCAGGGGGCGGGCGCGGTCGTCCTGCGCCGGTACGGCGACGCCGTGCGGTCAGGGGACCGGATCCGTGCGGTGATCCGGGGCAGTGCCGTCAACAACGACGGAGCCGCCAAGGCCGGGTTCGTCGTCCCGGGGGTGGACGGACACGCCACGGTCATCGCCGAGGCGCTCGCCGGCGCCGGCCTGGATCCACGGGACATCGGCTACGTCGAGGGGCACGGCACCGGCACCCGGATGGGTGATCCAGTGGAGGTCGCCGCCCTGCACCGGGTGTTCGGGCAGGCGGATCGCCCCTGGTGTCGGCTCGGGTCAATCAAGTCCAACATCGGGCACACCGAGGCGGCGGCCGGGGTCGCAGGACTCATCAAGGCGGTGCTCGCGGTCGAGCGGGGAGTCATCCCGGCCTCCCTGCACTGTGCCGACCCCAATCCCGACCTCGGACTCGCCGGGTCCGCCTTCCGCTGTGCCGACACCACGACCGACTGGGACCCGGACCGGCCCCGCGTCGCCGGGGTCAGCTCGCTCGGATTCGGCGGAACCAACGCTCACGTCGTCGTGGCGCAATCCGAACGCGCGCCGGTCGCCGATCCCGACCCCCGTCCGCAGCTGTGGCTCCTCGGCGCGGCCAGCCGCACCGCGCTCGACGGGGTGATCTCGACCGCCCGCCTCGCGGCGTCCGCG
>NZ_JAALEF010000256.1:0-6527 GCF_014145245.1 Dietzia sp. B44
CACCCCGTCGGCGGTGACCACCTGGCCGGAGGCGAGGGCCGCCTCGAGCTCGGCGAGCCGGTCGGGGAACCGCCGGCGCAGCTCCTCGGGGATGCTGCGGGGCCCCCGACCGGGGTCGGCGAGCCGGATCCGGACCGGGTCCACGCCGTCACGCAACGGCAGGGGCCTTCGCGGACGTCCGGACTTCGGCATATGCAGAGTCTAGTCGTTGGGCTACACTCACTTTTCGCCCCAGGCACCCCATGCGTCACTTGCATGCCAGCTGCCCCCTTCACCCCAGGAGCACCCATGATCGACGCCGTTGTCGACTTCTTCCTCTTCGGTCCCGGCCGCGCCTTCCTCCCGGCGTTCCAGGGCAGCTTCAACATGGCGTACCCGCCCAACGCCCCCTTCCCCGACGAGTTCTGAGAACGCCTCCACGAACCACCCGTGGCGGTAGTCTCAAGGCATGGCTTCACTCGAGAATTCCGTGGTCGTCGGCATCGACGGTTCAGCAGCCTCGACCGGCGCCGTCGCGTACGCCGCCAACACCGCCGCCACCCGGCGGGTCCCGCTCGTGCTGGTGACCAGCTACACGATGCCGGCCGCCATGTTCGCCGAGGGCATGGTCCCGCCCCAACCCGTCTACGACGAGTTGGAGAAGGAGTGCCAGCCGATCGTGGAGCAGGCCAGGGCCACCGCCCTCAAGGTCGCCCCGGACATCGAGGTCTCGCACGCGATCGTCGAGGGCAACCCCTCGCAGGTCCTGATCGACTACTCCCGCAAGGCCAAGATGATCGTCCTGGGCTCGCGCGGACTGGGCGGGATCAAGGGGATGGTCCTCGGTTCGGTCTCGGCCTCGGTGGCCAGCCACGCGTTCTGCCCGGTCGTGGTGACCCGCGAGGACACCGACGACCTCGACCGCTCGGGCCCGGTCGTGGTGGGGGTCGACGGTTCCGAGGTCAGCACCAAGGCCACCGCGTGGGCCTTCGCCGAGGCCTCGGCCCGCGACGCCACCCTGATCGCGGTGCACACCTGGATGGACCCGCAGGTCCAGGCCGCCGCCGCGGGGATCGCGCTGACCGACGAGGACTGGCGGCAGCTCGAGGAACAGCAGCTCGAGGTCCTGTCCGAGCGGCTCGCCGGCTTCTCCGACCGCTACCCCGACGTGCGGATCGAGCGGGTCGTCACCCGCGATCGCGCGGTCCGGGCACTCGTGGAGCAGGCCGAGAAGGCCCAGCTCGTCGTCGTCGGGTCCCACGGGCGGGGCGGATTCACCGGCATGGTCCTCGGCTCGACCAGTCGGGCGCTCCTGCAGGCCTCGCCCTGCCCGGTGATGGTCGTGCGCCCGGAGTCGCACTCGTGAGCGCCGGGGAGGACATCCGGGTGCAGCGCAATGCCGCCGCCGGCCGGTTCGAGATCGTGGTCGACGACGTCGTGGCGGGTTTCGCCGACTACAGCGACGCCGACGGCGTCAGGACCTTCCCGCACACCGTGGTGGACAAGGAATTCGGCGGCCGCGGCCTGGCCGGGCGGATGATCGGCGAGGCCCTAGAGGTCACCCGCGACGAGGGCCTGCGGGTGCGGCCCGCCTGCGAGTTCGTCGAGCGCTACGTCCAGAAGAACCCGGACTCGGCGGACCTCGCCTGAGAGCCACTGCTCACATGACACCTGAGGTGCAGGTGAGTAACGAATAAGCGACGATTAACCCCACACACGGCCCGACCGGAGGCGTTCGGGGCGCAAGCGTGTTCTGCTGTGGGTGCGGCTCGCACTCGGGCCGAGTACCTCTCGGGAAAGGATTACATCATGGGGACAATCATCGCCTGGATCATCATCGGCGGACTCGCCGGTTGGATCGCCTCCAAGATCATGAAGCGTGACGCCCAGATGGGCATCCTCGCCAACATCGCCGCCGGCATCGTCGGCGCGTTCATCGTCGGTTGGCTCGTCTCGTTCTTCACCAACAGCGAGGGTGGCGCGATGCCGCAGGCATTCTCCATTCCCGGCGTCCTCGCCGCTATCGTCGGTGCCTGTCTCGTGATCTGGCTCGTCAGCCTCGTCGGCGGTCGCAGCAACCGCGGCACCCGCGTCTGATCAGGTCAGACCAGAACGTGCCGGACGGCCCGGCCCCGATCCATCGGGGCCGGGCCATCCGCATTTCGACGCGAGCGCCCGACAATTCCGGCATCACTCCGATAGGCCGATAGTCTGTCCCCTGTGACGAGCGCACGGTCGACCAAACCCGGACCGCGGGAGCGGCTCCTGGCCACGTCGACCCGCCTGTTCTCCACGGACGGGATCCGCGCGGTGGGGATCGACCGGATCCTCAGGGAATCCAAGGTCGCCAAGGCCAGCCTCTACAACACCTACGGTTCCAAGGACGAGCTCGTCGTGGCGTACCTGAGGGCCATGGCCGAACGGGACCGGGCGCTGTGGCAGCGACGAGCGGACGCCGCGCCGGACTCGCGCGGACGCATCCTCGCGCTGTTCGACATCGTCCGTGAGCGCGTGGAGCCCGCGACCCCCGGCTCGTGCCACCTCGCCGCCGCCATCGAGTTCCCCCGCCCCTGCACCGACGGCGAGCGCGCCATCCGGGCGGCGGTGTCCGATCAACGGGCCTGGGTCGCCTCCACCCTCCGCTCCGAGCTCGCCGGTATGGGGCTCGAGGACCCCGACAACATCGCGGACCTGGCGGACCGGCTGGCGATCCTCCACGACGGTTCCGTCACCGCCGCCATGCTCGGAGAGGTCGAGACCTCGGCGATGACGGCACGGAGCATGGCCGAGCTCATCCTGGGGATGGTCACGGAACCCTCGTGACGCGCGCGGCGGGTGTGGTGGGCGAGGTGCTGGTGACGCTCGGCGTCGTGCTGGCCCTCTTCGTCGTCTACCAGGTGTGGTGGACCGACCTGGGCGCGGCGCGCGCCCAGTCCGCCGCCGATGCCGAACTGGACCAGCGGTGGGGTGGACCGGACAACCCTCGGGGTCGCGGAACGCGAGCCGATGACGGGGACCCGGGGCTCTCCGCACTCGCCGACGGCACCGCGTTCGCCCGTCTGTACATCCCCGCGTTCGGCTCGGACTACCGGTTCGCGGTGGTGTCCGGGACCAGCGACGCGGCGCTGGAGACCGGGCCCGGGCACTACACGGAGACCCAGGGTCCGGGTGAGCCTGGCAACTTCGCTGTCGCCGGGCACCGGGTGGGCCGGGGATCGCCGTTCAACGACCTGGACGCCCTGCGCTCGTGCGACGCCCTGGTGTACGCCACGGTTGACCGGTGGCTGGTCTACCGGGTACTGCCCGTGGACGCCCCCGACCGCGCCTCGGCCCGCGCCCGGGCCGCCGAATGCCTACCCACGGACCTCGCCGACCGCGCGACGTCCGGCATGTACGAGGGGCTGTCCGGTGTCTCGGTGGTCCGCCCGGAGGACGTGTGGGTGATCGACGCGGTACCCGGACGCGCCGAGCCCGCCTCCCCCGACCTGCTGCCCCTGGCCACGCTCACCACGTGCCATCCGCAGTATTCGGCGGCGGAACGGCTCGTGGTGCACGCGGTACTCGAACGCAGCGAGGCGCGGGTACCCGGCGAACTCCCCGCCGAGCTGGGGGGTCGGTGATGTACGCCTGGCTCTACCGGAGGCTCCCCGGGCCCACGCCGGTGCGGATCGTGCTGGTCGTCGTCCTGATCGCGGCGGTGTTCCTGTTGCTCATGGAGGTGGTGTTCCCCGCCGTCGAGGCGCTCATGCCGTACTCCCACGTGGCGGTCGACCCGGTCGCGGCCTCCCCGCCCGCCCCCTGAGCACGTCGGCCCCCTGACTCAGTCGGCCACCCGGGGTGCGACGAGCTCGGCCACCCGCTGGACCTTGACCGACTGTTCCTGCGTGGACTGCACCGCCAGGACCTGTGTCCCGCGGGCCAGGACCACCAGGGCGCCCCCCGGGCCGCCGGTGCGGCCACCGGTCCACCCGCCCTCGACGTGCGAGCGCTCCGACTCGCCGACCGGCGCCGAGCCGTCCACCAACTCGGTGGCCCGCTCCTCCGACTCGACCGAGTACACGGTGGTCGTGAGCTGGACTGCCCCGTCGGCGCTGTAGAAGAAGCAGGCGGCGGGGTCGACGCGGTCGTCGATCCGCACGTCGGTGGCCAGCTCGCCGTTGAGCCTCGACGCCTCGTCGACCGACAGGTACGGGCACTCCGC
Organism: Dietzia sp. B44; assembly: GCF_014145245.1. Lineage (NCBI taxonomy): Bacteria > Bacillati > Actinomycetota > Actinomycetes > Mycobacteriales > Dietziaceae > Dietzia > Dietzia sp. B44. Next base: position 4,181 of record NZ_JAALEF010000256.1, read on the forward strand.
ACTGGTCACCGGCTCGACCTGCGGGATCTCCGGCTCGCTGGTCTCCGGCGGCGCGGTCCGGATCGTCCCCATCTCCGGCGCCGGCTCGGTGTCCCCGCCGCACCCCGCCATCACGCCGAGCAGGACGACGGACAGGGGTGCGAGAAGGGTCGTGGCGGCGATACGCATGATGACCAGGATAGGACCCGACCCGCTGGGTAAGGTCATCACCACCGAACTGAGAGACCGACACTCATCGACCACCGACGGGGAGGCGCCCACGTGACCGGCCCACCCACGCAGGCGCAGGGCGCTGACCGCACCGAGCATCGCCGGCGCGAGCTGCGCGAGACCATCTCCTCGGTCGCGTTGGACCTGGCCCTCGAGCGGGGGCTCGACGCCGTGACGGTGGACCAGATCGCCAAGGCCGCCAACGTGTCCCGTCGGACGTTCTTCAACTACTTCCCCTCCAAGGCCGCCGCGTGCATCCCGGACGCCTTCCCCCCGGACCGCGACGCGGTGCACCTGTTCCTCACCGACCGGTCCGTGTCCACGCTGACCGCGCTCACCCGCCTGCTGTGGCTGCAGGTCGCGATGGCCCGGCAGGAGACCCCTCTGTTCAACCGGTTCCACGACATGTGGCGGCGGGAACCGGGGATCCGCACCGAGGTGTACGCGATCCTGTCCCGGACGGAGGAGGAGCTGGCCGCCCTGGTGGCCCGCCGGGAGGGCAGGGATCCCGGGTCCGTGGAGGCCGCGACGGTGGCGGCGGCGTCCATCGCGATCGTGCGGGTGGCGGTCGAGCAGTGGCGCACCGACGAGTCGCCGACCCTCCTGGAGGACCGGATCCGCGAGTCGTTCGACGCCGTCATCAGGGCGACCGAGATCCTCCCCGGCGACGCCTGACCCGTCCGGGCGGGCGTCCGCGGAACGGTCGGGATCAGGGATCGGACGCCGACGTCGTAGGATCGGCCCATGCGATCGCAGCGACCCCGTCCCGGAACCGGGGGACGAATCGCCCGGGGGTTCGTGGCGTCGGCGGCGATGGTGGCCGTGTCGGGGTGCTCCGCGCTCGGCTTCTCCGACGCCGGCGAGACGGGTCCACCCCGGATCTCGCCGGAACCCCGGCCCGACATCGCCGCGGCGATGGTCGAGGGACGACCCGCCCCCGATGCTCGGCTGAACGCGTGTGAACTCCTCGACCTGACGCCCGCCGAACTGATCGAGCTCACTGACGCCGACATGCCCGAGGTCGAGCCCATCGGCTCCGGCGATCTGGGCCTGATGTGCACCTACGGCGGTCCGGGGTCACCGGAGTTGTACGAGATGCAGCAGGCGGAGGCGGACGCCGAGGCAGAGGCGGAGGCGGAAGCCGGGGCCGAGGCGGAAGACGGGTCGGAGACGGGAACAGGCACGGCGACAGGGACGACGGAGACCGGGACTGCCGACCCCGGGGACGGGACGGGCGAGGAGCCGGAGTCCGTGGCGGGGGCCGACACCACCACGGAGGTCAAGCCCATGCCCACGACCTCGCCCACGACCACCCGGACCACCACCGGTGAGCGGGACGAGATCCCGGACACCTTCGCGGCCGGGGTGGTCAAGCCACGTGGGGGCCCCCAGGCCGCGCTGCGCGGCCAGCCCGCGATGTTGGGGGTGCGGTACGCGTGTTCGGAGATCCGCGGAGCCGACGGGGCGTCGATCGAGGATGCACCCCCGGCCGCTCCCGAGGCGCCCGCCCCGGTCCGACCCGAACTCGATACCGCGTACATCGACTGCGTGGCGGCCCCGACCGGCGGGGGCGTCGAGGTCCACACGATCCTCATCGCGGACAACGACCTGTGGCACATCACGTTGATCAGCCCGGAGACGCCGCGTTCGCCCGATGCCGAGGCACGGGCACTGGAGGGCCTGCGCAGGGTCGCCGAGCACATCCTCGACTGAACCCGGGCCGCCCGGCGCGGAAATGGGGAACGACGCCGGAGCCCCTCAGCATCCGACGCCGTTCCCTCCTGCGGACTGCGCATCGCGCCTTCCGGAATCCACGCTCGCCTCGGAAGGCGGCGGGCCGACACCCCCCCAGGTGCCCCGGTATTCATACCGGCCCCTCGTCGTGAAGTAACAGCCCCTCGTCCGCACTTCACCTCGCCACCGCACCCCCCGGCCGGTGACTGGAAGAACTCTATGTTGCACCCGCGGAGCAGGCAAGGCCATGATCTGCGGTTCTTCTGTTGACTTTGGGTCAACAATTGGAGACGGAGGATCTACCAGCGGTTCTGCGAGCGCCGTTACCAATGAACATTGGAACCGTGACCCGGCGGGCCCGGGACCGTGCGGATCGGACCCGCGAGGCCCGGTCGGCCCGACG
>NZ_JAALEF010000257.1:0-3019 GCF_014145245.1 Dietzia sp. B44
TGACCGGCTCGTCGACGGGCTCGTCGACCGGGTCGTCCAGAGGTTCGTCCGCGCGGTCGGCTGCACTGGGGGTGGGGGGCATGCCGTGGATGGTAGTGACGTGGCGCACCCGTTCCCGCAGGTCATTCGGCATGCCCCGGAATCCTGCCCGAATCCGCCCGGGCGGAGAGTGTTAGCCTGGCCCGGCGGGCTCGGTACCCACGGGTCTGTTCCGACGCCCATCTCGACCACCTCCGGAGCCAACGGCACGTGACCCTGACCCTGACCCTCGCCCTCGCAGTGGCCTTCGGCATCGCGGCGATCTCACCGTTGCTGGCCCGCACCATGGGGCGGGACGCGGGATGGCCGCTCGCGGCGCTGCTCGGCGGCCTCGCCCTGTACATCTGGTTCGCCGTCCCCGTCGACACCGTCTCCACGGTCGCGTGGATGCCCGCGTTGGGCGTCGAACTCCGCCTGTCCCTCGACCCGCTGGCCCGCGTGTTCACCATGATCGTCCTCGGGATCGGGGCCGTGGTGATGGCCTACTCGTCCCGGTACCTCGGGCGCGGTGGCGGTCACGGCGGGTACTACGGCCTGATGACGCTGTTCGCCGCGTCGATGCTCGGGCTGGTCCTGGCGGACGACGTCGTCCTGCTGTTCGTCGCGTGGGAGTTCACGACCCTCTGCTCCTTCTTCCTCATCACGCTCGCCGGCCCCAAGGGAACGCAGCCCGCGGTGCGGACGCTCCTCGTCACCGTCGCGGGCGGGCTGTGCCTGCTCACCGCCGCGGCGCTCATGGTGGTCCGCACCGGCACCACCGTCCTGTCGGAGATCCTGGTCGATCCGGTGTGGTCGACTGACCCCGGCTTCGCCACGGTGATCGCCGTACTGATCGCCATGGCCGCGTTCACCAAGTCCGCGCAGTTCCCGTTCCAGGCGTGGTTGCCGGACGCCATGGTCGCGGCGACCCCGGTCAGCGCGTACCTGCACGCGGCCGCCATGGTCAAGGCCGGCATCTACCTGCTGCTGCGGTTCTCCGAGGCACTGCACGACGTCCCGGTGTGGAACCTGCTCCTCATCACCTGCGGAATGACCACCGCCGTTCTCGGGGCCGTGTTCGCAATGCAGCGGGACGACCTCAAGGAACTGCTGGCCTACTCCACGATCAGCCAGCTGGGCTTCCTGGTGGCGACGATCGGCGTGGGCACCCCGGCCGCCATGGTCGCCGCGATCGTGCACACCATCGCCCACGCGCTGTTCAAGTCGTCCCTGTTCATGTTTGTGGGCGTGGTCGACCAACAGACCGGCACCCGGGCCATGAGTGGTCTCCCGCGGCTCTACCGCATCATGCCCGGCACGGCGATCGGCGTGGGACTGGCCGCGGCGTCGATGGCGGGGCTCCCCCCGCTGCTGGGCTTCGTGTCCAAGGAGTGGATGTTCAAATCCATGCTCGACGCGCCGGGAGCCGCGTGGACCGGGCCCGCGCTCGGTGCCCTGGCCGTGTTCGCCGCCACCTTCACCTTCGCCTACTCGGCACGCTTCCTGCTCGGCGGGTTCGTCACCCACGGCCCCCCGGCGGGGCCGGGCCCCGAGCCGGTACACAGCACCCCGGAGACCATCGAGGCGCCCCACGCCTCGTTCTTCCTCCCCGCCGCCCTGCCCGCGGTGCTGGGGCTGGTGCTCGGATTCACCGGGTTCCTCCTCGAACCCGCTGTCGCGGCAGCGGCCCGCGCCTCCCTCGGCGAGGGATACAAGGCGGATTTCGGTCTGTGGCACGGGTTCGCGCCCGAGTTGTTCATGTCGATGGCCGTGATCGCGTTCGGCATCGTGCTGGTCCTGGTGCGCAATCCCCTGGACCGCTTCCTCAACCGTGAGCTCGCCCCCATCACCGGGGTGGCGACGGTCGACGCGCTGCGCCGCTGGGCCATCGCGGGCGGGGCGCGCGTCGGCGACGTCACCCGGACGGATCGGATCTCCCGGCACGTCTGGGCCGTCCTCGTGGTGCTGGTCGCCCTGGCCGCCGTGGGTGTGGCGGTCGTCCGCCCCGAACCCGAGGTGGGCTCACCCGTCCGGGCGGAGGACTGGGTGGTGGTGCTACTGCTCGTGGTGGGGACCGCAGCCATGGTCATCTCCCGCTCCAGGGTCGGCGCCGTCGCGAACGTCGGGATCGTCGGGTTCGCCATGGCGCTGTGGTTCTTCACTCTCGGTGCGGTCGACGTGGCTTTGACCCAACTCCTCGTCGAGGTCCTCACCGTCGTCGTCATCGTCCTGGTCCTCCAGCGACTCCCCCCCACCTTCCACATGGTCTCCCGCTCACGCATGCTCGTCAGCGCGGCCGTCGCGATCGTGATCGGCCTGGCCTCGGGCGCGGCGGTGTGGGCCATGACCGGTCGCCGGGAACTCTCCGATGTCGGGCGGTACTTCCTCGACAACGCGGAGGAGGACACCGGTGGCATCAACGTGGTCAACACCGTCCTGGTGGACTACCGAGCGCTGGACACCCTCGGCGAACTCACCGTGCTCGGGGTGGCCGGACTCGCGGTGGTCCTGGCTCTGCACGCCAGGCGCACCCTGCCCCGTCGCCAGGTGCGTCTCTCCGTCCCCTCGAATTCGCCGCTCCTGCCCGCCGAGGACAACGGGGTCTTCCTCCGCACGTTCGCCCGGGTACTGGGCCCCCTGATCGTGTTCCTCTCTCTCTACTTCCTCGTGCGCGGCCACAACGCCCCCGGCGGAGGGTTCAACTCCGCGCTCATCGGCGGGGCCGGAATCGCGATCTACTACCTGCGCGCACCCAGGGACGAGGCGGCGCGGATCCGGGTCCCATACGTCGCGGTCATCGCGGCGGGAGTGGTCATCGGGGTCGTCACGGGTCTCGCGGGCTTCGTGGACGGCTCGTTCCTCCTGCCGCTGCACGCCTACCTCGGCGACGTGCACCTCACCACTGCGTTGGTCTTCGACGTGGGCGTCTACCTGGCGGTCCTCGGAGTGATCATGGCCGCGATCGACAAGCTCGGCGGGGACGACCGGAGCGACGAACCCG
>NZ_JAALEF010000258.1:0-5314 GCF_014145245.1 Dietzia sp. B44
AGTCCGGCGCCCGCAGCTCCTCCGTGTGCGCGGCCACCGGGAGCGCGGCGTCGGGATCCCCTCCCTGGGCGGTGATCATCGCGCGGAACGAGTCCATGGCCCGCCCGTCGCGGAGTCGTTCGCGCGGGTCGTCGTCGACCCCCACCGCGGCCAGCGCCTCCCGCGCCAACGCGCAGGTCAGATCGACCATGTCGGGCGGGCCACCCCCGTCGAGGATCTCGACGCACTCGGTCACCTCGAGGGCGTTGCCCACCGCCCGACCCAGTGGCGTGTGGTTGGCGGTCACCAGGGCGCTGGTCCGGACGCCGGCGGCCGTGCCGATGGCGACCATCACCCGCGCCAGCTCGTCCGCATCCGCGCGGTCGGGCCGGAAGGCACCGGATCCGCACTTGACGTCGAGCACCAGCGCGCCCGTGCCCTCGGCGATCTTCTTGCTCATGATCGACGCCGCCAGCATGGGGATGGACGGGACGGTCCCGGTGACGTCCCGTAGGGCGTAGAGGGCCCGGTCGGCGGGCGCGAGATCGGCTCCGGCCGCGCAGATCACGGCCCCGGTCTCCTCGAGGATCCGGCGCCTGGTGGCGGCGTCCAGGTCGGCGCGCCAGCCGGGGATAGCCTCGAGTTTGTCGAGGGTCCCGCCCGTGTGACCGAGCCCGCGCCCCGAGAGCTGGGGCACCGCCAGCTCCCAGGTCGCCAACAGGGGGGTCAGCACGAGCGTCACCGAGTCGCCCACACCGCCGGTCGAGTGCTTGTCCACCGTGGGGACGCGACGACCGGCGCGCGTCAGGTCGGACAGGTCCAACCGGGTGCCGGAGTCGACCATCGCGGCGGTCCAGCGGGCGATCTCGCGATCGGTCATGCCCCGGAAGTACACCGCCATCGCCAACGCGGACATCTGCTCGGGGGGCACCACACCGCGGCTGTACCCGTCGACGATCCAGTCGATCTCGTCGTCGTCGAGCTCGTTGCCGTCGCGCTTGGCCTCGATGATCCGCACGGCGTCGATCGACCGGGTCACGTCAGGTCCTCCGGCCCGAAGGCGTCCGGCAGGAGCTCGCCCAGGCGTACGGGGCCGCGGGCGGTGTGGACGACCAGGTCCGGGCCGCCGTGTTCGTGGAGGAGTTGGCGGCACCGCCCGCACGGTGAGAGCGGGTCACCGTCGTGGCCGACGACGACGAGCTCGAGCAGTCTCCCGCCACCCGTGCGGTGGAGGTCGGACACGAGCGAGCATTCCGCGCAGAGTGTGAGCCCGTAGGAGGCGTTCTCGACGTTGCACCCGGTTACGATCCTGCACTCGTCGCCGCCGGGTTCCGACGCCAGGGCGGCGGCCCCCACCCTCAATCCTGAGTACGGCCGGTAGGCGTTCCGGGCGGCCGCCAGCGCGGCTTCGCGCAAACCGCTGCGGGCCGCGTTCCTCTGTGCTGCGGTTTCGTTGACAGACACCCTTTTCTACCCTCCGGTAACTTCGATTAGGGTCCCCTAACAGGCATTACCCGTTCGGACCACCGTACCCACCCTGCTTCTCGTCCGCGTCCTCTCAGGTCTAAAGTCCTAGTAGGCGCCCGCTGTGCTCTCGGGCAGGGAACGCGCGCCGATGGCACCACGCCCAGACGATTCGGAGGCACGACAAGCCCATGAGTACTGCGCAGGCGCCGGCGCGTCCGGCCCCCAATAAGAAGATCAGCATCTACAAGGGTGACCCGGGGATGTGGTCGTGGGTCGCGCACCGCATCTCGGGCGTGGCGATCTTCTTCTTCCTCTTTGTGCACGTGCTGGACACCTCGCTCGTCACGGTGAGCCCGGAGACCTACAACGCGGTCATCGACTCGTACAAGACCCCGATCGTCGGGCTCCTGGAGATCGGCCTGGTCGCTCTGGTCCTCTTCCACGCGCTCAACGGTCTGCGCATCGTCGCCATCGACTTCTGGTCCAAGGGCGCGAAGTACCAGCGCCAGATGCTCTGGGCCGTCCTGGCGATCTGGGTCGTGGTCTTCGCCGCGGCGACCGCCCGCCTCCTCTTCCTTCTCTTCCAGCACATCTAAGGAGAACGATCACCATGGCAGACGCACCTGTTCTCCAGACGTCATACGATCGCCCCGCCTCGCTCGCCCAGCCGCGCTCCCCGCGCCTGCGCTCACGCGGCAACTTCGAGCGCACCGCATGGATCTTCATGCGCGCCTCGGGCGTCGCGCTGGTCATCCTCACGCTCGGCCACCTCACCGTGGGCCTGATGATCGACGAGGGAGTCCACCGCATCGACTGGGCCTACGTCGCGGATCGCTGGCAGAGCCCGTTCTGGGCCACGTGGGACCTCCTCATGCTCTGGTTGGCACAGCTCCACGGCGCGAACGGCGTCCGGACGGTCATCGCGGACTATTCCCGCAAGGACTCGACGCGGTTCTGGCTCAACGCGATCCTCGTCGCCGCGACCGTCCTCGTCCTGGCTCTGGGCACGTACGCCCTCTTCGGCCTCGCCTACGACGTCTGATCGACGCCTGCGGACCGTTCCACTTCGAAAGCGAGCACTGAGAATCCCATGACCGATCGTCAGGTCCACCAGCACCAGTACGACGTGGTAATCGTCGGCGCCGGCGGCGCAGGCATGCGCGCGGCCATCGAGTCGGGACCGCGGACCCGTACCGCCGTCCTCACCAAGCTCTACCCCACCCGCTCCCACACCGGCGCCGCCCAGGGCGGTATGTGCGCCGCCCTCGCGAACGTCGAGGAGGACAACTGGGAGTGGCACACGTTCGACACGGTCAAGGGCGGCGACTACCTCGTCGACCAGGACGCCGCGGAGATCATGGCCAAGGAGGCCATCACCGCCGTCATCGACCTGGAGAACATGGGCCTGCCGTTCAACCGCACGCCCGAGGGCAAGATCGACCAGCGTCGTTTCGGTGGCCACACCCGCGACCACGGCAAGGCACCCGTGCGCCGGGCCTGCTACGCGGCCGACCGCACGGGCCACATGATCCTGCAGACGCTCTACCAGAACTGTGTCAAGCACAACGTCGAGTTCTTCAACGAGTTCTACGTCCTGGACCTCTGCCTCACGGAAACCCCCGAGGGCCCCGTCGCCACCGGGTGCGTCGCCTACGAGCTCGCCTCCGGCGACCTGCACGTCTTCCACTCCAAGGCCACCGTCTTCGCGACCGGCGGTTCGGGACGGATGTACAAGACCACCTCCAACGCCCACACCCTCACCGGCGACGGAATGGCCGTGGTCTTCCGCAAGGGCCTGCCCCTGGAGGACATGGAGTTCCACCAGTTCCACCCGACGGGCCTGGCGGGCCTGGGCATCCTCATCTCCGAGGCCGTCCGCGGCGAGGGCGGCATCCTGCGCAACGCGGACGGTGAGCGCTTCATGGAGCGCTACGCCCCCACCATCAAGGACCTCGCGCCGCGCGACATCGTCGCCCGCTCGATGGTCCTCGAGGTGCGCGAGGGCCGAGGCGCCGGACCCGAGAAGGACTACGTCTACATCGACGTGACCCACCTCGGTGCGGACGTGCTCGAGGAGAAGCTGCCCGACATCACCGAGTTCTCCCGCACCTACCTGGGTGTCGACCCGGTCACCGAGCTCGTCCCGGTGTTCCCGACGTGCCACTACGTCATGGGCGGCATCCCGACCAACGTCAAGGGTGAGGTCCTCCGCACCAACGACGACGTGGTGCCCGGTCTCTACGCCGCCGGCGAGTGCGCGTGCGTGTCCGTGCACGGGTCCAACCGTCTGGGCACCAACTCGCTGCTGGACATCAACGTGTTCGGCCGCCGGGCGGGGATCGCCGCCGCGGACTACGCTGCAGGCCACGACTTCGTCGAACTCCCCGAGGAGCCCGAGAAGATGGTCCGTGAGTGGATGGAGAGCATGCTCGCCGACCACGGCGCGGAGAACGCCAACGACATCCGGACCGAGATGCAGGCCATGATGGACGACAAGGCGTCGGTGTACCGCACCGAGCAGTCGCTCACCGAGGCCCGTGACGAGCTCCGCGCCCTGAAGAAGCGCTACGCCGACGTCACCGTCAGCGACAAGGGCAAGCGGTTCAACACCGAACTCCTCGAGGCCGTCGAGCTGGGCTTCCTCCTGGAGCTGGCGGAGGTCACGGTCGTGGGTGCGCTCAACCGCAAGGAGTCCCGTGGCGGACACGCCCGCGAGGACTACCCGGACCGCAACGACGACGAGTTCATGAAGCACACGATGGCGTTCAAGGACGGCCTCGGCCTCCTCTCCGAGATCCGGCTGGACTGGAAGCCGGTTGTGCAGACCCGCTACGAGCCGATGGAGCGTAAGTACTGATGACCACCGCAGTCGACACCACCAAGGCCACTGACGGCAAGGGCCCGGGCTCGAACCGCCCGGTGCCGCCCGGCTCCACCATGGTCACGCTCAAGATCGCCCGGTTCAACCCGGAGGATCCGGACTCGGCGGGCTGGAAGGAGTACGAGGTCCCGGCCCTGCCGTCGGACCGTCTGCTCAACCTGCTGATGTACGTCAAGAACTACATCGACGGCAGCCTCGCGTTCCGCCGGTCGTGCGCACACGGCATCTGTGGGTCGGACGCCATGCTGATCAACGGGGTCAACCGCCTTGCCTGCAAGGTCCTCATGAAGGACATGCTCCCCAAGGACGGCAAGTCCATCACCATCACCATCGCCCCGATCCGCGGGCTGCCGGTGGAGAAGGACCTGTACGTCGACATGGAGCCGTTCTTCAAGTCGTTCCGTGACGTCATGCCGTACCTCATCACGTCCGGGAACCAGCCGACGGCCGAGCGGATCCAGTCCCAGACGGACCGGGCCCGCTTCGACGACACGACCAAGTGCATCCTCTGCGCCTGCTGCACGACCTCGTGCCCGGTGTTCTGGGCCGACGGGTCGTACTTCGGCCCGGCCGCGATCGTCAACGCTCATCGGTTCATCTTCGACTCCCGTGACGAGGGTGCCGCCGAGCGTTTGGAGATCCTCAACGACGCCGAGGGGGTCTGGCGGTGCCGCACGACCTTCAACTGCACCGACGCGTGCCCCCGCGGCATCCAGGTGACCAAGGCGATCCAGGAGGTCAAGCGCGCCCTGCTGTTCGCGCGCTGACCTTCCCCGGTCTCCCCGGCGGGGCCGCACCTTCCCTGAGCGGAGGGTGCGGCCCCGCTGGTATTTGCCGGAAGCGCACCCGCGCCTGCCCTCCTCTCCGACATCCGCCCCCGCGCCTGCCCTCCTCCCCGACATCAGCCCCCGTCGATGAACGCCCGCGTGCGCCGAAGTGACCGCGGGAGTTCATCGAGAGGAGCGCCTGCGGTGGGAACGCCCATCC
>NZ_JAALEF010000259.1:0-2837 GCF_014145245.1 Dietzia sp. B44
GGTCGACGCGGCGGACGGCCGCACCTTCGGCACCTACGACCCCGCCACCGGCGCCGAGATCACCCAGGTCGCGCACGGCGGACCCGAGGACGTCGACCGGGCCGTCGCCGCCGCGCGCCGCGCCTTCGACGACGGCGCGTGGGCGACCATGAAGCCCAACCAGCGCGAGCAGATCCTGTGGCGCATCGGCGACCTGCTGGACGCCAAGGCCGAGCTGTTCGGGCAGATCGAGGCCCTGGACAACGGCAAGTCCGTCGCGATCGCCACCGCCGTGGACGTGGCGTGGGCGGCCGACGTGTTCCGCTACTACGCCGGCTGGTCCACCAAGATCGAGGGCTCCACGGTCAACGTGTCGATGCCGTTCGCCGGCGACAAGCAGTTCCACGCCTACACCCAGCGCGTCCCCGTGGGCGTGTGCGGCCAGATCATCCCCTGGAACTTCCCGCTGCTCATGGCGGCGTGGAAGCTCGCCCCCGCCCTGGCCACCGGCAACACCCTGGTCCTCAAGCCGGCCGAGCAGACTCCGCTGACCGCGCTGCTGCTGGGCGAGGTCATCGCCGAGGCCGGCGTGCCCGCCGGCGTGGTCAACATCGTCACCGGCTTCGGCGACGCCGGCGCCGCGATCTCCGCCCACGACGACGTGGACAAGGTGGCCTTCACCGGCTCCACCGAGGTGGGCAAGCTGATCGTCGACGCCGCCAAGGGCAACCTCAAGAAGGTCTCCCTCGAGCTGGGCGGCAAGAGCGCCAACATCGTCTTCGCCGACTGCGACTTCGACGCCGCCGTCGCCGGATCCGTGGCCGCGTGGATGTTCAACCACGGCCAGGCCTGCACCGCCGGCACCCGCCTGTACGTCGAGGACTCCATCTACGAGAAGTTCACGCAGGCCGTCGCCGACGCCGCCGCCCAGGCCACCATCGGACACGGCCTGGACCCCGCCACCGAGCTCGGCCCGCTGGTCGACCAGGACCAGTTCGACAAGGTCTCCTACTACCTCCGCGCCGGCATCGAGGACGGCGGGCGGGCCCTCACCGGCGGCGGCCGACACGGCGACACCGGCTACTTTGTCCAGCCGACCGTGTTCGTGGACGTCGAGCCCGACCACCGGGTGGTGACGGACGAGATCTTCGGCCCCGTCGTCTCGGCCCTGCGGTTCACCGACGTCGACGACGCGGTCCGGCAGGCCAACGACTCGATCTACGGCCTGGCCGCCGGGGTGTGGACGAAGGACATCTCCAAGGCCCACAAGGTCGCCAGCCGCCTCCACGCGGGCTCGGTCTGGGTCAACCAGTACAACGGCTTCGACACCGCCATGCCGTTCGGCGGGTTCAAGCAGTCCGGCTGGGGCCGCGAGCTGGGCCAGGGTGCACTGGACCTCTACACGCAGACCAGGTCGGTCAACATCCAGCTCTGACCTGGTCCGGGTCGGACTCCCTCCGACCCCCGGGACCGGGACCCGGCGTCCCCGTGACTCGTCCGGGGACGCCGGCGACTCCCCTTCTCTGCGACCTCTCCCGACGTCCCACACCCCTTGCCCACCCGCCCCGTCCACACCCCCTCTCCACTTCCGATCACCCGCTCCCCCGAAAGGAACACCGCCGTGAAGACCAAGGCAGCAGTACTGTTCGACCTCCACCAGCCGTTCGAGATCATCGAGCTCGACCTGGACGATCCCGGCCCCGGCGAGGTCCTGATCAAGTACACGGCCGCAGGCCTGTGCCACTCCGACCTGCACCTGTCCGACGGCTCGCTCCCGCCGCGCTTCCCGATCGTCGGCGGGCACGAGGGCGCCGGCGTCATCGAGGCCGTGGGCGTGGGCGTCACCAAGGTCAAGCCGGGCGACCACGTGGTGTGCTCCTTCATCCCCAACTGCGGCACCTGCCGGTACTGCTCGACCGGGCGACAGAACCTCTGCGACATGGGTGCCACGATCCTCGAGGGGCACATGCCCGACGGCACCTTCCGCTTCCGCTCGGGCGGCAAGGAGTTCGGTGCCATGTGCATGCTCGGCACCTTCTCCGAGCGCTCGGTGATCTCCCAGCACTCGGTGGTCAAGGTCGACGACTGGCTGCCGCTCGACAAGGCCGTCCTGGTGGGCTGCGGCGTGCCCTCCGGCTGGGGCACCGCCACCTATGCGGGCAACGTGCGCCAGGGCGACACCGTGGTGATCTACGGCATCGGCGGGCTCGGCATCAACGCCGTCCAGGGCGCCGTCCACTCGGGGGCCCGCCACGTCGTGGTGGTGGACCCCGTCCAGTTCAAGCGCGACGAGGCCCTCAAGTTCGGCGCCACCCACGCGTTCGCCGACGCCGCCGAGGCCCACGCCGAGGTGGAGAAGCTCACCTGGGGCCAGATGGCGGACCAGGCGCTCATCCTGGTGGGCACCGTCGACGAGCAGGTCGTCTCGAGCGCCTTCGACGTGATCGGCAAGGGTGGCACCGTGGTGATCACCGGCCTGGGCAACATGACCGACAAGACCGTCCAGGTCAGCGGCACCGTGATGGCGCTGTTCGGCAAGACCATCACGGGCACCCTGTTCGGTTCGGCCAACCCGCAGTACGACATCGTCAAGCTGCTGCGCCTGTACGACGAGGGCAAGCTCAAGCTGGACGAGCTCATCACCACCACCTACTCGCTCGAGCAGGTCAACGAGGGCTACCGGGATCTGCAGGACGGCAAGATCATGCGCGGCGTGATCATCCACGACGCCTGACCCGTCGCCACCCGACCGGCGCGGCCGACGACTGCGCGCGTCGCCCCGATCCCGGGGTGGCGCGCGCAGTCGTTGGCCAAGCAATGGCGGGCAGGCGCTCCCGCGGATGGCGTCTCGCGCGAGC
>NZ_JAALEF010000260.1:0-7529 GCF_014145245.1 Dietzia sp. B44
CCCGGCGGCCGTCTCCTCGGCCTCACGGGCCCGGCGGCGCGCGGCGCGGCTGCTGAGCTCGGTGTCGTCGGTGATCCGCGGGATCTCACCGGTGAGCTCTGAGACGCTCACGCCACTGCCGCCCTCGTCGGCCCGCCGGTGCCGGCGACCCTTCGGTGCGGCCGCGTCCGACTGCTCCGCGCCCATGCGCTTGAGCAGCTCCGCCACGGTGATCTGCTGACCGTCCTGATCCTCGGCCATCTCAGCTCCCCTTTCCGTCGCCGCCCGCGTCCCGGTCGAGACGCTGCAGAATGAGCCCCTCCCGCAGAGCCCACGGGCAGATTTTCACACTTTCCAACCCCAGAGCCCTCATCGACGCCTCCGCCACCAGCGCTCCCGCGACCACCTGATGGGACCGGTCAGAGCTGATGCCCTCCAACTCTGCCCTGTCGGCGGCCGTCATGCGAGAGATAAAGGCGATCACCTGCCGCAGACCCGACGCGGTGAGGATCCGCTCCACCCGCGGCCCCTCCGACGACGGCGCCGCGCCGGTGAGCCGCGCCAGCGTGCGGAACGTCTTGGAGGTGGCACAGGCCAGGTCGGGGGTGCCGGCCGCCCGCAGGTCCCGGGCTGGGCCCTCCAGCTCGGCGTCGATGAAATCACGCAGCTGGTTGATGCGCTTGCGTTCGGGCGGGTCGGTCTTGAACCAGTCGTGCGTCAGCCGGCCGGCGCCCAGGGGCAGGCTGAAGGCGTGCTCGGGCAGCTCGTCCTCGCCGCTCGTGAGTTCGAGCGAGCCACCACCGATGTCGAGGTTGACGATCCGACCGGCGCTCCAGCCGAACCACCGGCGGGCGGCCAGGAAGGTCATCCGCGCCTCGTCCTCGCCGGAGAGCACGCGCAACGCGATCCCGGTCTCCTTCTCGACCTTCTCGAGCACCGCGTCCGAATTGGCGGCGTCGCGCACCGCCGAGGTCGCCAGGGCCATGACCTCACGGCACTTGGTGGCCTTGGCCAGATCGGCGGCCTCGTTGACCGCGTCGATCAGCCGGGCGACGCCGGTCTTCGAGATGTTGTCGTCCTCATCGAGGTACTCGATCAGCCGCAGACGGGTCTTGGAGTCGTTCATGGGCGTAGGGTGCCCGCCCCGATGGGCGTCGACCACCACGAAATGGACCGTGTTGCTCCCGACGTCCAGGACACCTAATCTCACACGCCCACCCTAAACGGTCTACGGTCGCAGGTTGTGACCGCCACCGAACGCACCAGCACCCCGGGCGCGCCCGCCGCGGAAGTCCCCCTCGACTTCCCCCGCGAGTGGTACACCTTCCCGGACCCCGCGAACGACCAGCACCTCGTCTCCGCGGACATGACCTGGCTGCTGTCCTCGTGGACCTGCGTCTTCGGCACCCCGGCCTGCCACGGCATCGAGGCCGACCAGCCCGACTCCGGCTGTTGTACGCACGGGGCGTTCCTGTGTGACGACGACGACCGCGCGCGACTGACCGTGAACGTCGAACTCCTGGGACCCGAGGACTGGCAGCACCGTGGGGCCGCGCTGGAGGCCGCGGAGGCGGAGGGCGGCGATCTCGAGCCGTGGCTGGAAGAGGACGAGCTCACCGGGGACGACGGCGAGCCCGAGCCCGCCCTGCGGACGCGGCGCCACGGCGGGCGATGCGTGTTCTTCAACGACGTCGGCTTCCCGGCCGGCTCGGGCTGCGCCCTGCACCACATGGCCCTGAGGACGGGGCGGACCCTGCCCGAGTCGAAGCCGGACGTGTGCTGGCAACTGCCCATCCGCCGCACGCAGGAGTGGGAGACCCGGCCCGACGAGGTGGAGGTCCTCCACACCCGTATCGGCGAGTACGACCGCCGCGGCTGGGGCCCCGGCGGGCTGGACCTCGACTGGTACTGCACCGGATCGCCCGAGGCGCACGTCGGGGCCGACCCGGTGTTCGTCTCACTGCGCGACGAGCTGGTGGAGCTGCTGGGGGCCGACTGCTACGAGGTGCTGGCCGCGGCGTGCCGGCGCCGCCGCCAGCTGGGGATCGTCGCCGTGCACCCCGCGACGGAGCGGGCGACTCCCTAGTCGACCACTCCCACTCCGGACCGGACGAGCCGGTCAAAACCCGCTCCGGACCGGACGAGCCGGTCAGCCCTCGAACTTGTAGCCCAGGCCCCGGACCGTCACCAGGTGGACCGGCTTGCCCGGGTCCTGCTCGATCTTCGAGCGCAGCCGCTTGACGTGGACGTCCAGAGTCTTGGTGTCCCCCACGTAGTCCGACCCCCAGACGCGGTCGATCAGCTGACCGCGGGTGAGCACCCGGCCCGAGTTGCGCAGCAGGTACTCGAGCAGGTCGAACTCCTTGAGCGGGAGGGTCACCACCGACCCGCGGACGGTCACCGTGTGCCGCTCGATGTCCAGGCGCACCGGGCCCGACTCCAGGACACCGATGTCGTCCGGCTGGTCTCCCTCCGTGTCCGCGCCGCGCCTGAGCACGGCCCGGATGCGGGCGATGAGTTCGCGGGCCGAGTAGGGCTTGGTCACGTAGTCGTCGGCCCCCAGCTCCAGCCCGACCACCTTGTCGATCTCGCTGTCCCGCGCGGTCACCATGATGACCGGGACGCTCGAGGTCACCCGCAGGCGCTTGCACACGTCGGTTCCGGACATGCCCGGGAGCATGAGGTCCAGCAACACGATGTCCGCGCCCTCCGCGTCGAAGCTCTCCAGCGCGGTCGGGCCGTCGCCGGCGATGGTGACCTCGAAGCCCTCCTTGCGCAGGAGGAACGCCAACGGATCCGCGAGCGAAGCCTCGTCCTCTACGATCAGCACCCTGGTCACGGCACCTGGTCCTCTCCTTGTTGGTCGTGCTCGGCGGGGGGCGGGGCCCCCTCGCCACCCGGCTCCACATGGGCCGGGAGTTCGAGTGTGAACGTGGACCCGGTCCCGGGCCTGCTCCAGATGCTGACGCCGCCGTTGTGGTTCTGGGCGACGTGCTTGACGATCGCCAACCCCAGCCCGGTCCCGCCGGTGGCCCGGGACCGGGCCTTGTCCACGCGGAAGAACCGTTCGAACACGCGGGTCTGATGCTCGGGCGCGATGCCGATCCCCCGGTCGGTGACCCGCAGCATCACGGTGTCCCCGTCGAGCGCCCGCGTGATCGAGACCGGGGTGCGCTCCGGCGAGTAGTTGACGGCGTTGGAGATGAGGTTGGTCAACGCGGTGACCAGCAGTGTCCAGTCACCCGAGATCTCGAGCCCGGAGGGCGCGTCGGTGATCAGCTCGATCCCGGCCGCCTCCGCCGCGGACGCCGACCTGCGCATGGCCTCGTCCACCACGGCGTCCACGTCCACCGGCTCGGGATCGCGGATCCGCTCGGCGCCCTGGAGCCGGGACAGCTCGATGAGCTCGGAGACCATCTTGCCCAGCCTGTGGGCCTCGCTCACCACGCGGCCGCCGAAGTACTCGACCGACTCCGGGTCGTCCTTGGACTCCAGCAGCGCCTCGGCCAACACGGCCATGGCCCCCACCGGTGTCTTGAGCTCGTGGGAGACGTTGGCCACGAAGTCGCGCCGGGCGGCCTCCATGCGCCGCTGCTCGGAGTCGTCGTCGGCGAACACCACCGCGAACTGACCGAGGTGTCCGCCGAGGATCTCGCTGCGGCCGCTCACCGACGGGATCCGGCGGCGCCCCGTGATGACCTTGGCGGGCAGGTCGAACGCCGAGGGCTCGCCGCCGGCGAAGGTGATCTCGGCCGCGCGCCACACCGGGTCCACCAGGAGCCGGTCGTCCACGATGCCCAGCTCCGCGGCGCGACGGTTGTAGAGCACCACGTCCTGGTGTCGGTCCACCACGGCGAGCGCGTACGGCGCCTGGTGGTACACCGCCCGCAGGACCTCCAACCGGCTCGGACCCTGCTGTTCGGCGAGCCGGAGCTCACGGCGGGCGTTGAGCCGGGGGACGACGAACCCGCCGACGACAAAGCCGACCACTGCGGCGATGATCGCGAGGGCGATCCCGTGACTGACCTGCACGAGGCAGATACTACGGTGCGGCGAATCGGCGACCACAACGGAGAACCCCCGTCCATCTGCGGGAAGTCCGCAGGTGGACGGGGGTTCGCCGCGTGTTCACCGGAGCGACACCTACTTCTGGGCGCCCTGGCTGGCGACGGCCGCGGCTCCCGCGGCCGCGGCCTCCGGGTCGAGGTAGGTGCCCCCCGGGTTGGAGACCAGACCGGAGTCGTCGAAGCGGTAGACCAGCGGGATGCCGGTGGGGATGTTCAGGCCCGCGATGTCCTCGTCGGAGATGCCGTCGAGGTGCTTGACAAGTGCGCGCAACGAGTTCCCGTGCGCGGCCACCATGACCGTCTTACCCTCCGCCAGCTGCGGCGCGATCTCGGCCGCGTAGTACGGGATGAAGCGGTCCACCACGTCCTTGAGGCACTCGGTCAGCGGCACCTCCGGCAGGTCCGCGTAGCGGGGGTCCGCCGACTGCGAGTACTCGTTGTCCGCATCGATCGCCGGCGGCGGTGTGTCGTAGCTCCGACGCCAGAGCATGAACTGCTCGTCGCCGAACTCGTCCTTGATCTCCGCCTTGTTGAGGCCCTGGAGCTTGCCGTAGTGCCGCTCGTTGAGCTTCCAGTGCCGCACCACGGGGATCCAGTGCCGGTCGCAGGCGTCGAGCGCGATGTTGGCCGTGGTGATGGCCCGACGCAGCAGCGAGGTGTACAGCACGTCCGGGAGGATGCCCTCCTCGGCGAGGAGTCTGCCGCCGCGGACCGCCTCCTCGCGTCCGAGGTCGGTGAGGTCCACATCGACCCATCCGGTGAACTGGTTGGAGGCGTTCCACGTGGACTGACCGTGACGCAGCAGGACGAGGGTTCCGTAAGCCATACGGCCATTATGACCCGACGCCCGAGGACTACGGTGCAGACATGACCACACACGCCGGAGACACCCCCGATCGACCCGACCGGCCGTGGACCGCCCACTACACCCCGGGCACCACACATAACCTCGACTACGGCACCACCACGCTCATCGACCAGTTCGACGACGCCGTGCGCACCTACGCCGACCGGCCCGCGACCGAGTTCTTCGGCCGACTGACGCCCTACTCCGAGATCGGCAGCCGGGTCCGCCACGCGGCCGAGGGACTGCGTCGCCTCGGGGTGAGGCGCGGGGACCGGGTCGCGGTCCTGCTACCCAACTGTCCGCAGGGGATCGTGGTGTTCTACGCCGCGCTGCGGATCGGCGCGATCGTGGTCGAGCACAACCCGCTCTACACCGCCGACGAGCTCGAGGGCCCGTTCGCCGACCACGGCGCGAGGGTGGTGGTGACCTGGAACGTCGTCGCCGGGATGGTGCGCGAGCTGGCCGACCGCCCCGGCACGGAGATCGAGCACATCGTCGCCGTCGACCTGCTCGACGAGCTCCCCGCGGCCAAGCGCCTGGCGCTGAAGCTCCTGCCCGTCCCGTCGCTCCGCGCCTCGCGGGCCAAGCTCTCCGCGCCCGCTCCCGGGACGCTGGACTGGCGCGAGCTGGAGACCGGGCCGGAGCTGGACTTCTCGTATCCCCGCCCGAAGGCCGACGACCTCGCGCTGATCCTGTACACCTCCGGCACCACCGGCACGCCCAAGGGCGCCACGCTCTCGCACGCCAACCTCGTGGCCAACGCCAAGATGGGCGAGGCCTGGGTGCCCGAGCTCGAGCTGGGGCGCGAGCGGTTCCTGGCCTCGCTGCCGATGTTCCACGCCTACGGGGTGACGCTCTGCGTGGTGATCGGGATCGCGGTGGGTGCCCGGCTGCAGCTCGTGCCCGCGCCCGAGATGGACCTCATCATGCCGATCCTGGCCAAGGACCTGCCCACCTTCATCCCGGCCGTCTCCCCGATCTACTCCAAGATCCTCGAGGAGGCCGGCAGGCGGGGCATCCCGCTGCACGGCATCCGGCACTCGCTGTCCGGCGCCATGAGCCTGCCCGACGAGCTCATCGAGAGGTGGGAGGCCGCGACCGGGGGCCTGCTCGTGGAGGGGTACGGGATGACCGAGACCTCGCCCATCACGGTGGGCAACCCCATGTCGACGGCGAGGCGGGCCGGCAGCATCGGCGTCCCCTTCCCGGACACCGACGTCCGCGTCGCCCACAAGGACGACCCCACCGTCGACGCCGACCCGGGCGAGCCCGGCGAGCTGTTGGTCAGGGGCCCGCAGGTCTTCCCGGGCTACTGGCGTAACCCCGCGGCCACCGCCGAGACCTTCCACGAGGGCTGGCTGCGCACCGGCGACGTGGTGGTCCAGGACGCCGACGGCTTCCTCCACGTGGTGGACCGCATCAAGGAGATGATCGTCACCGGCGGGTTCAACGTCTACCCCTCCGAGGTGGAGGCGGTCCTGCGCAGGGCCCCGGGCGTGGCCGACTGCGCGGTGGTGGGCCGGCGCGGACCGGACGGGGGCGAGCAGGTCGTGGCCGCGGTCGTGCTCGAACCGGGCACCGAGCTCGACGCCCCGGCCCTGCGCGCCCACTGCAAGGCCTCACTCGCCGGGTACAAGGTCCCCCGGGAGTTCGTGGCGCTGGGCGAGCTGCCCACCAACCCGATGGGCAAGGTCCTGCGCAAGAAGGTCGCCGAGCAGCTCTGACGGGAGCCGCGACGCCCGCACCCGCGACGCCCCACACCGTCGACGCTCCTCACCGTCGACGCTCCTCACCGTCGGCGCCCCACACCGTCGGCGCCCCACACCGTCGAAAAGAGCGTCCCGCACACATCGGCCGAGGAGAGGGGAGCGGAACGCTCTTCTCGACGGAGAGGCGGTCGCCGGGGCGGGCGCCGGGGGCGGGCGCCGAGGGCTCGCGGGTTACTCGTGCCCCGGCTGGGGCAGGTCCTCGGTGAGGTGGCGGAACGCGTCCAGGTTGCGCAGCGGCTCACCGCGCGAGACGCGCCACTCCCACTCGCGGCGGATCGAGGTGTGGAAGCCGGTCTCGAGCAGGATGTTGAAGTCGTGATCCGCCGCCTCGAGCACCTGGCCCAACACGCGGTCGAGCTCCTCCTCGGTCACCGCGACCAACGGCATCCGGCCCACCAGGTAGATGTCGCCGTTGTTGTCCAGCGTGTACGCCACCTGGTACAGCCGACGGTTGCGCCGCAGCAGGTACTTGTAGACCCTCTCGAAGTCCTCGTCGGGCTTGCGGCAGACGAATGCCTCGATCCGCACGCTCTCCCGGTTCACCGTCAGATGGCAGGCGGTCTTGAGCCGCTTCTCCCCCGGCAGCTGGACCACGAAAACGCGGCCGTCGGCCAACGTCGACTCGATGTCCCGCTCCACCAGGAAGCGTCGGATCAACTCGAGGGTGGGGCGGTCGACGTCGTCGGCACCGCGCGGCGCGGACCCGCCGTCGTCGTCCATGCGCTTGTTCTCGGTGGGGTCGATCATGGTGACTCCTTCGGTTCGACGGCCCGGACTCGTGAGCGATTCGTCACGGGGGCTTGTTCGGACGGGGCCGGGTTCGCGGGCCGGGGTCGCGGGCCGCGCCGCTGCGGTCCGGATTCGCGC
>NZ_JAALEF010000261.1:0-6905 GCF_014145245.1 Dietzia sp. B44
CGTTGGCGATGCTCCCGGCCGACCGGGTGTTGTGCGCCCGACACGGGTGGCTCGCCCCGCTCCCACCCGAGGGGGCGAGCGCGATCCTGTACCACGAGACCTCCCGGGCGCCCGAGGTGGCGCGGTCGCAGGGCATCACCTCGGCCGACCTCCTCCGCGCGGGGATCGTGGACGTGGTGGTACCCGAGCGACCCGACGCGGCGGACGAGCCGGACGCCTTCTGCGACCGGCTGGCCGACGCCGTCGCCGCGGCTCTGGTCGAGGTCCGGAGGCGTCCCCCCGAGCGGAGGTACGCGGAGCGGATGTCCCGCTATCGGGACCTCGGCCTGGGACTAGAGTGAAGCGCGTCACAGGCCGTCGGCGCTGATCGGGGGCTTCACTCCCGCACGAGAGGGGCTCACCCGATGTCGGACTCCACGACCTCGTCGACCTACGCCGAGGCCCACCGGCTCTCGATCACCGATCCCGACGCCTTCTGGCTGGAGGCCGCCGGGGGGATCGACTGGACCACTCCCCCCACCACGGCTGTCGACGGCTCGCGGCCCCCGTTCTACCGGTGGTTCCCCGACGGTGAGCTCAACACGTCCCACAACTGCATCGACCGTCACGTCGAGGCGGGACGCGGGGATCAGGCCGCGTTCATCTACGACTCGGCGGTGACCGGGGTCAAGGAGACCATCACCTACTCCCAACTGCTCGACCAGGTCGAGGCCTTCGCGGGCGCGCTCGCGGCCGAGGGCGTGGGGCGCGGGGACCGGGTCGTCATCTACATGCCGATGGTCCCGCGTGCCGCGGTCGCGATGCTCGCGTGCGCCCGCCTGGGTGCCGTCCACTCCGTGGTGTTCGGGGGCTTCGCGGCGCCGGAGCTGGCCATCCGGATCGACGACGCCCGGCCGAAGGTCGTGGTGACCTCGCCCGGCGGCATCGAGCCCACCCGCGAGGTCCCCTACTTCCCCATGGTCGCCAAGGCCCTGGAACTCACCCGTCACTCCCCGGGCGCCGTCATCGTGGCCGGCCGACCGGACCAGTTCCCGGACGAGACCTTCCCCGAGACACCGGGAACCACCTGGACCGACTGGGACCGGGCCGTCGAGGCCTCGGAACCCGCCGCACCGGTCCCCGTCAGGGCGACGGACCCGCTCTACATCCTGTACACCTCCGGGACCACGGGGCTGCCCAAGGGCGTGGTCCGTGACAACGGCGGCCACGCTGTCGCGCTGGCGTGGTCGATGTGGAACGTCTACGGGGTCCGGCCCGGCGAGGTCTGGTGGACGGCCTCGGATGTCGGCTGGGTGGTCGGGCACTCCTACATCGTCTACGGGCCCCTGCTGGTCGGCGCGACGTCCATCATCTACGAGGGCAAGCCCGTCGGTACGCCGGACGCCGGCGCGTTCTGGCGGGTGCTCGCCGAGCACCGGGCCACCGCGCTGTTCACCGCGCCCACGGCCGTCCGCGCCATCCGCAAGGAGGACCCGGAGGGCCGCGAGATCGCCGGGTACGACCTGTCCGCCATGCGCACCCTGTTCTGTGCGGGCGAGCGGCTGGACCCGGACACCTACCGGTGGGCCACGGAAAAGCTGGACAAGCCCGTGGTGGACAACTGGTGGCAGACCGAGACGGGCTGGCCCATCGCCTCGAATCTGCGCGGGCTCGAGCCGATGCCGATCAAGGCCGGGTCCCCGACGGTGCCCGTGCCCGGGTACGACCTGCACGTCCTGGACTCCCGGGGCACCCCCCTCCCCGCCGGGGAGGAGGGCAACCTGGCGATCCGGTTGCCGATGGCGCCGGGCACCCTGTCGGGCCTGTGGGACGACGACGAGAGGTTCATCTCCTCGTACATGTCGGTCTTCGACGGGTACTACTCGACCGGGGACGGCGGGTACGTCGACTCCGACGGGTACGTCTACGTGATGGGCCGGACCGACGACGTGATCAACGTCGCCGGACACCGCCTGTCGACGGGGTCCATGGAGGCGGTGATCGCCACCCATCCCGCCGTCGCCGAGGCGGCCGTCATCGGGGTGAAGGACGAGCTCAAGGGTCAGCGGCCGGTCGGGTACGTGGTCCTCAAGTCCGGTCAGGTCCGCGACCCCGAGGAGCTGCGCGCCGAGTTGGTGGCGATGGTCCGCGAGGAGATCGGCGCGGTGGCCACCTTCCGCGACTGCACGGTCGTGCAGGGCCTGCCCAAGACCCGCTCGGGCAAGATCCTGCGCAAGACGATGCGGCAGATCGCGGACGGGCAGGAGAACGTCACCGTCCCGTCGACGATCGAGGACCCGGCCGTGCTCGACGCCCTCGCACCGTACCTCCGGCAGGAGGGGTAGTCGCCCCGACCGCCATCCGCGAGGGCGCGCCGGGCGCCACCCGCGGTCGGGCGCGCGCGGGGCCCCGCACACGAGGACGCCCCGACTCCCGTGTGGGAGGTCGGGGCGTTCTCGAGTCGTCCGACGGGCCGGATCAGGCCTCGAGCAGGTCGATCACGAAGACCAGGGTCTTCCCTCCGAGGGGGTGCAGGGCCGCGGAGGTGCCGTAGGCCTTGTCCGGCGGGATGACCAGCTGGCGGCGACCGCCGACCTTCATGCCCGGGATCCCCTCCTGCCAACCCTGGATGAGGCCGTTGAGGGGGAACGTGATGGACTCGCCGCGGTCCCACGAGGAGTCGAACTGCTCGCCGGTCTCGTAGTCGACACCGACGTAGTGGACGGTGACGTTGCCGCCGGCCACCGCCTCGGCGCCGCCCCCCACCGTGAGGTCCTCGCTGACGAGGTCAGTGGGCGCGGGGCCCGTCGGCCTGTCGATCTCGGGCTTGTCCATGGTGTCTCCTCCTGGAGTCCGGTTCCCGGGCTCAGCGCTGGCTGATCGGGGTGAAACCCCGCTCGGCCGGGCCCGTGTAGACTTGGCGCGGGCGGTTGATCTTGGTGGACGGATCCTCGCGCATCTCGCGCCAGTGGGCGATCCATCCGGGCATCCGGCCGAGGGCGAACAGGACGGTGAACATCTCGGTGGGGAAACCCATCGCGCGGTAGATGAGGCCGGTGTAGAAGTCCACGTTCGGGTAGAGCTTGCGCTCGACGAAGTAGTCGTCGGCCAGTGCCGTCTCCTCGAGCTTGAGCGCGATCTCGAGGAGGGGGTCGTTGCTCTGGGACAGCAGCGCGTGGGCGTGCTTCTTGGCGATCTGGGCGCGCGGGTCGTAGCTCTTGTAGACGCGGTGACCGAATCCCATGAGCTTGACGCCGTCGACCTTGTTCTTGACACGGTCCATGTAGTCGGTCGCGTCCCCGCCCTCCGACTCGATCCGCTCGAGCATCTCGAGCACGGCCTGGTTGGCGCCACCGTGCAGCGGTCCGTACAGGGCGTTGATGCCGCCGGTGATCGAGGCGTACAGCGGCGCCTCCGAGGATCCGACCATGCGGACGGTCGAGGTGGAGCAGTTCTGCTCGTGGTCCGCGTGGAGCACCAGCAGCATGTCCAGGGCGTCGGCGACCTCGTCGGTGACCTCGTAGTCCGGCCCGAAGGTCATGCGCAGGAAGTTGCGGACGTACCCGAGCGAGGGATCCGGGTCGAGGGCGTCGTGACCGGAGCGGATGCGCTCGATGGCGGCGGCGAGCGTCGGGCCACGGCCCAGCAGCCGGGCGGTGGCCAGGTCGACGGCCTTGGGGTCGTCGATGTCCAGGTCGTCCCCGTGCGTGCCGAACAGGCTCACGCCGGCGGAGAAGACGGGCATCGGGTGGGTGTCGCGCGGGAACGCCTGCAGCAACGGCATCATCTGGCCGGGCAGCGCCGTCTCCCCGAGCACCTTCTCGGTGAACTCGGCGAGCTGGGCCTCGGTGGGATCCTCACCGTAGATGAGCAGGTAGGAGACCTCGAGGAACGAGGCGTTGTCGGCGAGCTGGTCGATCGGGTACCCGCGGTGGCGGAGGATGCCCTCGTTGCCGTCGATGTAGGTGATCGAGGAGGTACACGCGGAGGTGTTGACGAACCCGACGTCCAGGGTGGTCATCCCCGTCTTGGCCAGCAGCGAACCCAGCTGCACCGCGTCGCTTCCGCAGGTCGCCTCCACCACATCGAGTTCGAGCTCACCGCCGGGGTAGGACAGTGTTGCATTGCGGTCCGAACCGTTCGAGCCTGCGGTCACGCGATTCCCTCTCCGACGACTGGTCCCGGCGGCCATGTCCCGCCACGAATGTGCTGTGCCACACCCTACCGTGACGGTCGCCGTCACTTCGAAGCGTGCACCGGTCCGCTCCCCCCGGGCCCCGTCCACCGGGCGGCGTCGGGGCTTCGGCGGGCGTCAGGGCTGCAGTCGCCGGACCGTCCACCCCCCGTCACCCCGGAGGCACTCGACCCGGTCGTGGAACCGGTCCCGGCCCCCCTGCCAGAACTCGACGCGGTCCGGGCGGAGGCGGTACCCACCCCACCTGTCGGGCATCGGGATCTCCTCGACGTCCGCCAGGCGCTTCTCCGCGATCGCGTAGAGCGAGGTCAACTCCTCGACGGACTCCACCGGCTGCGACTGCTCGGACGCCCAGGCCGCCACCTGGGACCCCCTGGGGCGCGTACGCCAGTAGGCGAGGCAGTCCGCCCGGTCCAGCGGTCGGCACTCGCCCTCCACGTGGACCTGCCGTTCCACCACCAACCACGGGAACGTGGCCGAGGCGTAGCCGGACTGCGCCAACTGCGCGCCCTTGCGCGAACTCGTCGTCGTGAAGAAGGTCAGACCCCGCTCGTCCGCCCCCTTGCACAGCACCGTCCGGGTCGACGGCCGGCGGTCGGCACCGACGGTGCCGAGCACCATGGCGTTGGGCTCGCGCACCCCCCGGCGCCCGGCCTCGTCCAGCCACGAGGCGAAGAGCGCGACCCAGTCGTCGTGCAGATCGCCCACGTCCAGGCTCGCGTTCAGGCCGTAGCCGACCCGCATCGTGTCGAAGTCGGCCGGTTCGAGTGCGGGATCCTCCATGACCCAGACGCTACTCCGGGCCCGACGCGCCCCCGACTAGGATGGAGCCGATTCGGAAATCCCACCACAAGGAACGGCACCCCAAGAGCATGAGCGATCAGCTGCCCACCATCCCCGCCGACCTCAAGCCCGCGGACGGGCGGTTCGGCTGCGGCCCGTCCAAGGTCCGCCCCGAGCAGATCGAGGCCGTCTCCGCCGCCGCCACCTCGGTGATGGGCACCAGCCACCGCCAGGCGCCGGTGAAGGACGTCGTCGGCCGGGTCCGCGAGGGACTGTCCTCCCTGTTCTCCCTCCCCGACGGCTACGAGGTCGTGGTGGGCAACGGTGGCACCACCGCGTTCTGGGACGCCGCGGCGTTCGGCCTGGTCCGCGAGAAGTCCCTCCACCTGACCTACGGCGAGTTCTCCTCCAAGTTCGCCAAGGTCACCGGCGGCGCGCCCTTCCTCGCCGACCCGATCGTCATCTCCGCCGAGCCCGGGTCGGCTCCCGAGCCCACCTCGGACCCGTCCGTGGACCTCATCGGCTGGGCGCACAACGAGACCTCCACCGGTGTGATGGTCCCCGTGACCCGCCCGGCGGGCTCGGAGAACGCACTCGTCGCCATCGACGCCACCTCCGGAGCCGGCGGGTTGCCCGTCGACATCTCCGACGCCGACGTGTACTACTTCGCGCCGCAGAAGTGCTTCGCCTCCGACGGCGGCCTCTGGGTGTCCATCATGAGCCCGGCCGCCCTCGAGCGCGTGGCCGAGATCGCGGCCACCGACCGCTGGTGCCCGGACTTCCTGTCCCTGCCCACCGCGGTGGACAACTCCTCGAAGAACCAGACGTACAACACCCCGGCAGTGGCCACGCTGCTGATGTTCGCCGACCAGATCGAGTGGATGAACACCCAGGGCGGTCTGGACTGGTGCGTCGAGCGGACCCGGGACTCGTCCTCCCGCCTGTACGACTGGGCCGAGGCCAGCGAGTACGCTACGCCGTTCGTCACCGAGCCCGCCCACCGCTCGCAGGTCGTCGGCACCATCGACCTCGACGAGAGCATCGACGCCGCGAAGGTGGCCAAGACCCTGCGCGCCGGCGGCATCCTCGACACCGAGCCGTACCGCAAGCTCGGCCGCAACCAGCTCCGCATCGGGATGTTCCCGGCGATCGACCCCGAGGACGTCTCGCGGTTGACCCGGTGCATCGACCACGTGGTGGGGCAGCTCGGCTGACCCTCGGGCCGCGCACCCTTCCGGGCGCCCGCCCACGGTTTTTCCGCAGCCCACCCGGCCCGTCACCGCGCCGGGTGGGCTGCGCTGACCTACCATGGGGGGAACGCCCAGGACCCGGGCACGCGCCGTTCGAGCCGCCCACGGGCCCACGAGGAGTCGAGGAGGCGGTATGCGGAAGCTGAGGATCATCGGGGTGGACGCCGACTCGTCCGTGGTCGAATGTGAGCTCCCGGACTCGGGCGAGACGCTGGCCCTCCCCCTCGACGACAGGTTCCGCGCCGCCGCGCGGGGGGAGTCCCTGCCCACGGAGGAGTCCCGGCGGGTGCCCGTGACGGGCACGTTGCGCCCACGCGAGATCCAGGATCGTATCCGCCACGGCGCCTCCCCCGAGGACGTCGCCGCCGACGCCGGCGTCCCGATGTCCCGGATCGAGGGTTTCGCCGTCCCCGTGCTGCTCGAGCGCGCGAACGCCGCCGATCTCGCCCGGGCGTCCCACCCGGTCCTTCCGGACGGGCCTGCACTCGACACGCTCGCCGACCGGGTCGAGTCCGCACTCGATCATCGTGGGGTGGACCCGGACGTCGTCGCGTGGGACGCCTGGCGCGACCGCTCGGGCGGGTGGATCGTGCGGACCTCCTGGCCCGCCGGCCTGTCGGACGACGCCTCGGCGACCTGGTCGTTCGTCCCCGATTCCCACGGCGGGTCGGCCCGGGCGCTCGACGACGAGGCCCAGC